>CAZMLP010000685.1:0-3302 GCA_964566745.1 uncultured Verrucomicrobiota bacterium
TGAAGGCCGGACTCTGCCATTCGCCACGCCTTTCGTCACGGACGACCCGCGGGAGTCACCTCAACGCCCCGCAAAGAAGGCACAATTCTTTGCTATGCATGCAAGAAACTCGCGCAAGTCTGGCGCGCAGGCTCTGTGGGAGACCGCGCGCCTGCCGGTGAATAAATTGTTGATAAATTGGTATTGCTATATGCAATAACTTTCGATACAACTTGTCGCGACTCAAAGAGACGTTGGCGTACCCCGGTTCATTTGTAACACAGAAGTCTTCTGTATTACGACGGGATGTTGTTTTTTTGATAATTTGAACGGTAACCTAAAACGCGGAGGTGTTTTCTCAAGTGAGCAAACGGCATAAAAATTGCCCTTGTCCCACCGTCAAGAGAATCCCCGCAACCATCAACGCGAAAATAAGGCGACCGGCATAGTGTCAGTATAGCGACCAGCATTCGAGGTGTGGAGCCTCGTCGATGTTGACGCGTGGAGAAGGGGGGCAGCGCGCCCGTGAGACAAGGTGGTTAAAACCGCCCGCGGAGAGTCCATGCCCCGGTGTTTGTGCTGGCGGATTAAAGCGGCTGTATAATTGTCGATGTGATTTCCGAGGCGTTAACATTTTTAGTGGCGGAGGTGAACCGCTATTTGAACGCCCGGCTGGGGCCGGCCACGGCGGACCGCGTGGCACTTGGCAACATCGCCAAACTGGCGGACAATGATGGAAACGGGGGTGGCGGTGGCGGCGGGAACAACGGCGTCGCGATGCTGACGCTGGTGAACGTGGAGGAGGACCGGGTGTCGCGCAATCCCGAGAATTTCCGGCGACTGGACGATCAGATTGTGTATAGAAACCCGGTCATACGCCTGAATTTGTACGGTTTGTTTTCCGCCCACACCAGCACCTACCCCACGGCGCTCGAAATCCTTTCTTATATCGTCCAGTGCTTTCAGGCGCAGAACACCTTCGAGTCCGCGGCCAATCCCAACCTCGACCCGCGCATTGGAACGCTAACCGTGGACCTTTTCACGATGAATTTCGAGCAATCCAATCATTTGTGGAGCATTTTGGGCGGAAAATATCTGCCCAGCGTCCTATATAAGATACGATTGGTTTCCATCGAGGACACGACCAACATCGCCGGGGGTGGCACGATCCGGGAGATCAACCTCAATGGCAGGGCTTTGACGCGATTTCCATAATATCTTTGGCAAACGTGTACCGGATTATATACAGCATCGAGTTGTCGCATGCCTATTTCTCGGATGGCAAAGGGCGTGGTTTTCGGGTGTCGCCCTCGCCGGGATGCCGCCGGCTGCTAGCGCGTCAAAAGATGACCTTTCGGCATGTTGGCAACCGGGCGTACGTGCTCGGCTGGGCGGATGGCAACTCAGTTCCGGTCATTCCGCTCGATTCCGATGCGGTCTTCCAGTTTTATCTGATTGCGGATGATCCGGAATTCTTTGACCTGACTGCGCTACCTTACGACGCCGCAACCTCTTCCCGGCTCTATTTAAGCAATCTGGCCGCGAACAAGGTTGACAGTCGGTTGTATCTCTCCAAGCCGGACGCGGCGTTTGACACCGGCAAGAACTACGCGTCGGGAATGCTGGTCACGGATGGTGGCAATCTCTTCGAGTGCGTTCAGTCTCTCGCCGCCAATCCGGGCAATGCAACGAGCGACGCAACCCACTGGGCGGCGCGCGGGGCGGTTCGCGCGCCAGGGCCGGATGATCTGCTGGTCTTTGCGAACAGCGGCTCGACGCTGAAATTGGCGGGACCGGTTTCGAATGTGACGGTGAATGTGTTCGGATTGAATCGCGCGAGCAATCAATTGGACGCGGTGGTGACGAGCACTGTGCTCAACTTCGCCACGGCCACCGACACGATCCCGGTATCCCTGCAAAACTTGCCGCCGGGGCGATATCGGATTGCCGCCGGAGGTCTTGAGCGGGTCCTTTATTACGATCCGGGATTGCAGCCGGCCTCGGTGGTGGGGGTTGTTGAGATTTTCAACCATTTGGCCGGGGCGGATGACTACTCGTTGCTCGACGGGCTGGGGCAGGCGAAGGGATCGACGTTCAGCGCCCTCTTTTTGAACCCATTGGTGATTTGGAAATACATCGCGCGGACTGCCAACGTGAAAAAGGTGCGCGACGAGTCGGGCCTGTATGATTTCGATGATTCCGTGCCGTTGGAATTCCGTTCCAAAACGCCCATTCCACTGACGGAAGTGGCTTACGACCAAATTTCGCTTGATTACAAGCCGCCAGCCTCGGCGCAGACGAGTTACACCAAGATTGCCAACCCGTCGTTGGGCAATCGCAAACAAGTCACGGTGGGGTCCGACACCCTCCCGTGCGCGGAAGTCCACCTCCATTATTAAGAAACACACAGCAAGCAGGACCGTCAACCAATGATCAACCCTTGAGACAACATGGCAACGACCTACACAACCCCCGGTCTCTTCATTGAGGAGATCCCCAAACTGCCAAAGTCGGTGGCGCAAGTGGCAACCGCCATCCCCGCGTTCATCGGCTACACCCAAAAGGCGCTGGACTTGAACAACGGGAGCCTGACCAACAAGCCGACCCGCATCAGCTCGTTGATCGAGTATGAGACGTTTTTCGGCACAGCGCAGCCCGAGGACGATCTCGAAATCACCTACACGGAAACGCAGGTCGGGGGCGTGACGACCAACGAGGTGATCACCGTCGCGGTGAACGGAAACCCGTCGTTGCACAACATGTATTACGCCCTGCAAGCTTACTTCGACAACGAGGGCGGGCCTTGCTACATCGTGTCCATCGGCGGCTACAAAGCCTTGAACGGGGTGCTCGCCCTCGCGGATTTTACTCCGGGCCTGGACGCCATTGCCAAGGAGGATGAGCCGACGCTGCTGGTTTTCCCGGAGGCTCAAAACCTCCCCATTGCGGATCATCACACGCTGCTAAGTCACGCGCTGGACCAATGCGGCAAGCTTCAGGACCGCTTTGTCATCATGGATATCCATGACAAAGGAACGGGCTTGGTCACCAGCGGGGATGTTGCCGGGGCCGCGACCGCCTTTCGCAACGGCGTGGTGGCCGTCAATCCCATCAATTTGAAGTACGGCGCCGCCTATTTCCCGAATGTGAAAACCGTTTTGCCCTTCGCTTACAGCGAGGCGCAAATCAACGTGGTTCACACGATGAACGGCGGGGCGGGCGCGCTCAACAACCAGAATCTTGGCGCGGTGAACGGCCTCAGCACGGCGGTTTACAACAAGCTGAAAAAGGCGATCAACGCGTTTGGCGTGGTGCTTCCGCCC
>CAZMLP010000686.1:0-2603 GCA_964566745.1 uncultured Verrucomicrobiota bacterium
CGCCGCCAGCAGCGGGATGTCCTCCCGCCGTTCGCGCAAGGGTGGCACCTCAATGGGGAACACGCTCAGCCGGTAATACAAATCTTGCCGGAACCGGCCCGCCGCCGCCTCCTCCTTGAGGTCGCGATTCGTCGCCGCCACCACGCGCACATCCACCTTGCGCGTCCGCTCCTCGCCCACGCGCTCGAACTGTTGCTCCTGCAGCACACGCAACAGCTTGGCCTGAAGCGGGAGCGGGATCTCGCCCACCTCATCCAGAAAGAGCATGCCGCCATCCGCCAGTTCGAAGCGCCCGACGCGGTCTTTCACCGCGCCGGTGAACGCGCCTTTCACGTGCCCGAAGAATTCGCTCTCGAACAACTCGGCGGGAATCGCGCCGCAATTCACCTTGATGAGCGGCCGCTCCCGGCGCGGGCCCCGCTCGTGGATCGCCCGCGCCACCAGTTCCTTGCCCGATCCTGACTCGCCGAGGATCAGCACCGTCGCCCCGGTGGGCGCCACGAGATCGATCTGCTGCAGCACCTTTTGCAACGCGCTGGAGCGGCCCACGATGTTCCCGAAGTCGAGCGCCGTTCGCACCTCCTCCTGCAAATAGTCGTTCTCGTGCTCGAGCCGCTGGCGCAGGCGGTCGATTTCCTCGAAGGCCCGCGCGTTCGCGATGGCCACCGCCGCGTGGTCCGCGAAGGTGCGCAGCCAGGCGAAATCCTCCGGCGTGCAGCGGTCCCGGCTGAAAACGCCGAGCACGCCAAGCACCTCGCCGCGAAACACGAGCGGTTGCCCGGCAAAACTTCGGATCCCTTCCGCCGTTACCCAGTCCGGTCGCGCAATCCACGACTGGTCCGGCGTCACCTCCGGCACGAGCAACGCCTGGCCAGTTTTCGCGATGAGTCCAATCTTGCGCACACCCAGCGGAATCCGCCGGAACGCGCCGTCCCGCCGCGAGTAATCCTCGCCGGTCACGCGCGACTTCCCGGCGCTCGCCACGAGATGCAAGCAACGCGTCTGGTCCGGGCACTCAGGACGAAACCGGCAGGTCACGCACGAATCCCCCGGCCCCATGAGCCAAAGCCGCACAAGGGCGAAGTTCGACGCCTCGGACACGCCCCCGACGATCTGCCGGAAAATCGGTTCCCCCGCCCGCGCTTGGGCAATGGCGAGCATGATCGATTGCAGAGCTTCCAGCTTCATTCAGGTCATCATAGCTAAATTTCGTAATCGAGCAGCAATTTTTCGTAATATTACTAGATTAAGTAACTTTCAAGGATTCAACATTTCGCGTAATACCTACTCGGAATCAATGGGTTAAACAGGATGAGTGGCGTGGCACGAAAGTAGTTATGGGAATCTTGATGATTGGATAACTGAGACTGCAAAAATCGAAAAAATTTTACCTGAACCGAAGATGAAAACTTCCACTGCCCTAGCTACCGCCAAGATGGAAACCGACACTCTCTTTCGCCGGGTTGCAGCCGGATCGACCGCCCTCGGGTTCGCTACCGCGCTGGGATCGACGGCCTGTCTGGAGCTTGGCAACGATCGCAATATCGAGTTTCATTGGCACTGGATCGCCCTGCCCTTTATGGCCCTTGGAGTCGCCGCCGCTTTGCATCTCTGGCAGTTGATTTGGACCGCCGCGCAAACCGAGTCGAAGACAGACAGGGCGCGCCTCAGCCGGTTCGTCGCATTAATTGCGGTCGGTGGCCTTGCAACCTTCGCTTATCCGATCCGGTTTGTCACCTCGTCGCACCTTTCTGACGTGCTCGGCGGCCTGCTTTTGGCGGCGGCGGTCCTCAGCTTCACCGGCTGGATGATTCATCGTGTCGGCAGCGCGTTGTTGAACGAGGATCAATCCTCATAAAACAGCAAGTCGAATTTTGATTGGTTGATTTTATACGCCATTGGCGTATCGTCCTTGAGTAGTCTTTGTCGAGACACACCCCTTCAACCGTCAAATCAGTGTTTTGCATGGATGACGACGATTACGCCGCCATGCAGGCTCATTTGTCTCTCCGACCGGATGCCGGCGATCTCATTAAGGGCTCGGGCGGTTTGCGCAAGCTACGGTGGGCAGGAAGCGGGCGGGGCAAACGCGGCGGTTTGCGGGTTATCTATTATTGGTGGATCGCGAAAGACCGCATTTCGTTGCTCTCGGTTTATCCGAAAAACGAACGGGATGATTTGACGGCGAAGCAACTTAAAATGCTGAGAGATCTACTGGCGCCATGAGAAAAGAACTTTTCGCAGAATTGCTGGATAGTGTGAAAGAGGCAAAAGCCATCGAGAAAGGCGAGCGCATACCCGCCCGCACCTTTGTTTTCGAGCCGAAAAACGATGTGGTGAAGGTCCGCAACAAGTTGAAATTGTCCCAGTCCGAATTCGCCACTGTGTTAGGTATCAGCATGGATACCCTGCAAAATTGGGAACAAGGCCGTCGTGTTCCCTCCGGTCCGGCAAAAGTTTTACTGCGAATCGCAAGCAAGCATCCGGAAGTGCTGCTGGAAGTGGCTTAGCAGCCCGTCAAAAAAGTCGATGGAATGATTGAACAAGGCGTGATGGGGAGCGTCGGAAAGGGATGGCGCTTGGACGACGCAAAGCAAAGCAGG
>CAZMLP010000687.1:0-2442 GCA_964566745.1 uncultured Verrucomicrobiota bacterium
AGCCTATTCTCTGCCTATCTCACGTGGCAACCGGCCCCAAAAGTCAGCCCAATCCAGGTGAATCCAGGGTTCTCGCGGACGGAAATCTTGCGCCCGGCCCACGAAAGTAATTGTGAACAACCCGTTGCAAGGTAGGGACCGGTCGCCGACCGGTCCGCGAACGCGCGGACAGACAAATATTGGAACCGCGACACAGCGCTCTTTCTCACGAGCCACTGGCTTGCCCGGACGCGACACGCATTTACTCTCTGTCTGCCTGAGGTGGCAACTGGCCCCAAAAGGCAGACCAATCCAGGTGAATCCAGGGTCCTCCCGAACGCCAATTCTGCGCCCGACCCACGAAAGTAAATGTGAACAACCCACTGCAAGGTAGGGACCGGTCGCTGACCGGTCCGCGAACGCGGAAACAGCACCACTTGCCGCCGCGGTTCCGATCATCCCCATTCCAATGAACGCCTCCTCGGCGCGTGGTTTTGGCCGAAACGGCGGTATCCGTGGGTTTTTACCGGGCTGTCAACCGCCCAGGTAAGCCTTCCGGACTTCCGGATTCTTACGCAACGCCTCCGAGGTGTCGGCCAGGATCACCTTGCCGCTTTCGAGCACGTATCCACGACTTGATACCTCCAGGGCGAGATTCGCGTTTTGCTCCACCAGCAAAATCGTGATGCCCTCGCGCCGGTTGATCTCGACGATCTTCTCAAAGATCGTTTTGACCAGCAGCGGCGCGATGCCCAGCGACGGCTCGTCGAGCATCAGAAACCTTGGCTTGCTCATCAGCGCGCGGCCGATGGCCAGCATTTGCTGCTCCCCGCCGGATAGCGTTCCCGCGATCTGCTTCTCCCGCTCGCGCAGGCGGGGAAAAAACGTGAAGACGTTCTCCAATTCCTTGTGGATCACATCGCGATCCCGCTGAAGAAAAGCCCCCATGGCCAGGTTTTCCCGGACGGTGAGATTGGCGAACACCATGCGGCCCTCCGGCACGTGCGCGATCCCGAGCCGCACCAGCTTGTGCGCGGGTATGCCGTTGATGCGCGCCCCTTCGTATAGAATCTCGCCCGCCTGCGGCTTCAGCAACCCCGACGCCGCCCGCAACGTGGTGGTCTTGCCGGCGCCATTTGCCCCAATCAAAGTGACGATGGCGCCTTGCGGCACTTCGAGCGACACCTCGTGCAGCGCGACAATCGCGCCGTAATTCACCACCAAATTTTTTATCGTTAACACCGGAAAAATTCTGAAATCAGCTGCCGAGATACGCCTCGATGACCTTCGGGTCTTTCCGCACCTCCGCCGGGGTTCCCTCGGCGATCTTCACACCATAATCGATCACCACCACGCGCTCGCAAATGCCCATCACCACTTGCATGTCGTGCTCCACCAGCAACACCGCGATCTGGTAACGCTCCTGCACAAAACGAATCAACCGCATCAACTCGACCTTTTCCGTCGGGTTCATCCCCGCCGCTGGCTCGTCGAGCAGCAGCAGTTTGGGTCGCGTGGCCAGCGCGCGCACAATTTCCAGCCGCCGCTGGTCGCCGTACGGCAGCCCTTTCGCCTCGGCGTTGCGCAAACGGTCAAGGCCAAAAATCTCCAGCAACTCCATGACCCGCTTTTCGATGTCCTTTTCCTCCGCGTGGAACGCGCGCCCGCGCCAAAGCGAGCGGACAATGCCGCCGCGCAAGTGGAGATGGAACGCCACCCGCACGTTGTCGAACACATTCAGCAACGGAAACAACCGGATGTTCTGAAAGGTCCGCGCAATGCCGCGTTTCGTGATCTTGAACGGCCTTTGCCGCCGGATCGATTCCCCGCAAAATTGAATGTCACCCTCCGTCGGCTGGTAAACGCCAGTGATGAGGTTAAAGATGGTGGTTTTGCCCGCCCCGTTCGGCCCGATCAATCCGATCAATTCCCGCTCGTTGATCTGCGTGCTCAACTCGGACACCGCCGTCAAACCGCCAAACCGGATGGTGGCCCGGTCGAGACGCAAGAGAGGTGGCGCGGATTGGCTCATGCGTCAGCGGGTCTTGGCGCCTCGTTTCCAACTGAAAAGCCCCTGCGGTCGCGCCAGCATCAGCGCGATCAGCAACGCCGAATAGATGATCATCCGGTAATCGGCGAATTTCCGCAGGAATTCCGGCAGTATCGTCAGCAAAATCGCGGCGATGATGACGCCCACAGTGTTGCCCATGCCCCCCAAAATCACCATCACCACAATCTCAATCGACTTCATGAAATCGAAGCCCTTGGGGTCAATCGACAGTTTGAAATGCCCGTACAACCCGCCCGCCACACCGGCGAAAAACGCGCCGACCACAAACGCGATGATTTTGTAGCGCGTCGTGTTCAGGCCCATTGCCTCGGCCGCCACCTCGTCATCGTGCACGGCGATGAAGCCCCGCCCGTACGTCGAGTGAACCATCGCCATCACGGTGTAAATGGTGA
>CAZMLP010000688.1:0-3157 GCA_964566745.1 uncultured Verrucomicrobiota bacterium
TTCCCGGAGAGCGGGGCTTCGCAACCGGTCAGGGACTGTTGCAGACAATGAGGGCACTACTAGAGGCGGAAAGCTGGCGACGGAGCCCGCTTTCATCTTGCCAGGCACAAATGGAGGGCCGGGACCGGCCCGGCAAAATCACGCGACATCGGCGAAGAATCGTTCCGTTCTGCGAAAGTAAAGCGAGCCTGCCACGAAGGAAGCCACGGCGGTAAGCGTGCCCATGCCGATCAAGTCCCACGGCACCTTGCCCGAGTTCAACAAAGTGGCGCGAAAGCCCTCGATCACTCCCGCCATTGGATACAGCCCATACCAGAGGCGGTACTTGTCAGGCACTTGCTTGGCTGACCAAACCACGGGAGCGGCGTACATCAGGGCTTGGATGACGAACGCCATGGCGTGACGAATGTCACGATATTGGATGGCCAGCGCGGAAAGGAGCATGCCAATTCCCGCGGAGGTGAGCATCATCACCAAAATCAGCAGGGGAAGAAAGACGATCGTCCAGGAAGGCACAATCCGGTACCACACCATCATCGCCACCAACAGGACAAAGGCGATTCCGAAATCCACCAGTTTGGAAAAAACCGGGACCAATGGAATAAAAACCCGGGGGAAATAAACCTTGGTGAACAGACTCGTGCCTTGGATGAGACTGCTGGTGGCGCCCGTCAGGGATTGGGAAAAATAGGTCCAAGGCAACAACGCCGCGAAGCTAAAGACCGCGTAAGGCTTCCCGTCGCTGTCCACCTTGAGCAGACCCCCGAAAATGATGGTGAAAACCACCATGCTGAAAAATGGGCTCAGCACCGCCCATGCGACTCCAAGCACGGTCTGTTTGTAGAGCACGGTGACGTCCCGCAACACCATGTAATAGAGCAAGTCGCGATATTCGAGGCATTCGCGCAAATCCAACAACTTCCACACCGCCTTGGCTTCAATGACGGTGGTCGGCAGGGCGGTGGCCGGAAGCTTGTAACTCTCTGTGGAGGTGGTCATTACTGTAATATCAGGACAGGACTTCCCAGGCAAATTGGCGAAAATCGCCTCTCAGTTAGTCATTGCGACCGGCGCATTCACTTGGATCAACTCCGGGAGCCGGTTGCGCAAGGCCAGTTCGGCGTCTGCCATGGACCCGTAACCAGAGACGATGATTTCCAAAGTCTGCTGCCCCAAGTTCCGGCGCCCGACGAGCGCGGCGCGCACGCGTTCGGATTTCATCGAGCCCCACATGCCCGATTGTTTTTCCGAGCCATCCTCCCACAGGCAAAAGAAAACGTTCACCTTGCCCGCGTTGGATTCATAAGTGTACTTGCGGAATGGAATTTTCAGCCCGTGGGCCTCAAAGAGTTCAACGCCGCCATCCTTGACCAGCCGAAATCCGCCCGCGGGCAAACATTCCTCCGGCCGGTGCTGGCGCGCAAAGAGGATGGAACTGACGGACTTGGGGTTCCAGCGGAAGAAAAACGCGCTCCATTCAGTGCCGTCACTTTCCTTCCACCTGCCGGTGTCGCTGGAGTCAAAACGCAACAAGTTCTTGGTCCGGCGATTCAACTCCATTTCCGCGAAGCCGGGGGAGTTGGTGGGAAAATGAGGCGCCCAATGAAAAGCGCCGGTGGTCTTGACCTCGTGAGCGCGATACCAAACCTCCGTGGCGAGGAGCACCAGCACGGCCCAGCAACCCACCACCGCGAAATATCCGCGGGCGGCCGCCAGCGGGGAAAGTGCGCCGGCGCTCACGGTCGGAGCGGCTTGGGCGGGGGTGGCAACCGCCTTGGGCCGCAAAAGTCGCGCCAGGAAATAGAGCCCCGCGAAAGAGGCAAAGAAAATCATCAATCCCGCCGGGTCATGCCACTTCTCCACAGCGGCGACCCCTTCTGACGAGGCCTTCCATGTGAGAATAAACGTGCGCACGACATTAAAGCAAAATGATAGAACCAGCCCGCCAAAAAGAAGACCGAGGCGCCGGCGGACGGGCAAGAGATAGAACTCCCCAAGGAAGAGCGCGGCCATTAATGTGGATTGAAAGGAACGGATGCCGCTGCAAGCCTCGTCGATCCCCACAGTTCCCGTGCTCACCTCAATCAAGTTTCCCTTTTGAAAGGCCGGAATGTCAACCCATCCAAGCACTTCCACCGTCAATGCCGCCACCGCCCGCATCAAGCGCTGCGTCAGGCCATGCTCGATCCGGTAGGGCCAGGCCACCGCGATCAGAATGAAACACACAGGAAAGGCGAAATGCCGCGCCCAAGTCCAGCCGCCCATCAGATACACCGCCAAGAAAGTAAGACCGACTACATCCAGAGCGAACACCCAGCTGCACGTCGGCCAGTCCGGGTTGATTTCATGAACCATCCGCACTGGCAGATAGATAACCGCCAGCAAAGCGGCCAACAGCAGGAACGGTAGGGATTTGGTCCTATTCTGGGGAGCGAGAGCCGGTTCCGGGCGGTTGAACCAACGCCTTACGAAAAGGCCGGCCGCCAGGAAAGGAACAAACCACCCATAGGCATATTGCTCGCTGGATTCCCAATGCGGCGACAACTGGCGCACCATGTCAATCCACAGCACGGCAAAGAGCCCGAGCGGGAGCCACGGGCCCATCTTCCCTCGCGCGTTGTCCGCAAGGCCAAGACTAAGATTTCGCGTGCCGGTCATCACCTTTTGACACTTCGTGCCGGTCAGTTCGCGGCCGGATTTTGCCCCGGCCGGGACCTAAAAACACGAATGACTTTTTCCGTCGAACTCAAAAACGGGAACCAGGCTCCACCCGCTCCGGTTCTTCAAGATTCTTTGGTCACTCCGTAATACTCCGAGTACTTGTAGTAATGGGAGCTGGAATCACCGTCAGCCTGATTGAAAATCACGCCGAGCACTTTCGCGCGCCGCTGCTGCAGCAACTGGAGCGCCTCGCCAGTCGGCCCTGGAGTGGAAAACCGGCTGCGCACCACAAAGAGCGTCCCGTCCACCCGGGGAGCTATTGTGCTCGCGTCGTCCGAGGCGAATACCGGGCTGCCGTCGATGATTACATAATCGTATCGCGACCGCAACCGGGTGATAATCTGGTCCAGCGCCGCGCACAAGAACAAGTCGCCGGAGGCTGGCGAAACCCTCCCCCGCCCGATAAAAGCCAGGTTCGGGTCGCCATTGGTCTGGA
>CAZMLP010000689.1:0-19063 GCA_964566745.1 uncultured Verrucomicrobiota bacterium
GGCAATTGACGATTCAGAGCGGCGGGGAATTGGACATCGCGGGCGGCGCTTACAAGATCTTCCACGACAATTTCATCATCAGCAACGCGAGCGGCGGCCTGGTGGACTGGAGCGGGGCGGGTGACTTGAAAGGTTACAACGGCGGCTCGATCCAAAACGCCGGGACGTTTCTGGCGCACAACGACCAGACGATTCATTTTTTGAACACCGGAACACGGCCGGTTTTCAACAACACCGGCACGTTTCGCAAGAAGGACGGCACGGGCACGACGGTGGTGGAATTTGCCTGGGATGGCAACGGGACGGTTGATGTGCAATCGGGCACGCTGCAATTTGTGACCGATGGAACGTTGAAGGGAGATTTCGTGGCGGAGACCGGGGGAATCATCGATTTCCGCAGCGGCTTGTACTCGGTCAACGGGGCGACCTTCAGCGGCAACAGCCAGGTGGTGGCGGATGGCGCGACGTTAAGCCTCGATGGACCGGGTACCGTCACCGGCCAGCTTCTGTTTTCGGCGGGCACGTTGACTGGCACCGGCGCCCTTGAGGTGGACGGCAAAATGATCTGGTCGGATGGCGACTGGAGCGGCACGGGCACGGTGCGCGTGGCGAACTTGGGAGAGCTGGACATCGCAGGGGGCGCCGTCAAGGCGTTTCACGGCGGGTTCACCATTCAGACCGACGCGGGTGGCAGCATCAAGTGGACGGACGCCGGCGACATTCACGGCTACGACGGGGGCACGATCCAGAATGACGGCCTGTTCGAGATCGCCAACGACCAGACGTTTGATTACCGGGACTCCGGGGCGGTGCCGGTGTTTAACAATTCGGGAACCCTCCGCAAGACGGGCGGCCCGGGCACAACCGTGATGGAGTTCGCGTTCAATAACGCGGGCGCCCTGGATGTCCAGGCTGGCACAATCCTTTTCCCGAATGGCGCGACTTTTGGCGGCAGCGCCACCGTGACCGGCGCGGGGCTGGCGAAGTTTACCGGCGGCAATTTGGTGGTGAACCAGGCGAGTTTCCAAAACGTCGAGGTGGCAGGCGGCACGTTCACTTTGAACGGCACGCTGACCAGCCAGAACACGATTTTCTCCGGCGGCATGCTCACCGGGGCGGGCTCGGTGGCGAACAAGTTGATTTGGACCGGCGGCACGCTTGACGGGCCGGGATCGCTGACGATTCTGAACGGCGCCACCCTGGAAATCTCCGGGCCGGGCGACAAACAATTCCAAAACGGATTCGTCATCCTCAATGACGGCTCGCTCCAATGGCTGGAGGGAACATTGAACGGTCTTGGCGGGCCGGAGATTCAAAACAAATCCGACGGCGTGTTCGAGATCAGTGACGGATTGCTGTTGAAAGATTTGGGAGGGCGCGCCAGCCCCTTGATCACGAACGACGGAATTTTGACGAAAAACGGCGCGTTCGCCACCGCCAATCTGGAGGCGGACATGGTAAACACCGGCATCCTCGATTTGGGCCTGGGGCAGACGCTGGCGTTGTCCGGGAACTACGTGACGCAGACCGGCGCGACGCTCCGCTCCAAATTGGGGCCGGGCCTGGGCGGGACGACGGCGCTGGGACAACTGGCGGTCGGCGGGACAGCGCAACTCGCCGGGACGCTCGAGCTGGACTTGTCGAACGTCAACTTCCAAGGCGGCTCGTATGATTTGATGGCCTACGGGGCGGCCACTGGAGTCTTCGACGGCATCAACTATCAAAATGTGGTGGGCGGCACTTCCCCCCAAGTTTACATCAACCCGGCGACGGTGGTGGTGGTCTCGCCGAACCCTCCGACCATTTCGGACATTCCGGACAAGCTCCTTCGCTTGGGCGGTTCCAGCGGGCCGCTCCCCTTCACGGTGGGTGACGCGGTGACTCCGGCGGCGAACCTGACCTTGAGCGCCAGCACGTCGGATTCCTCGCTGATACCGCTGTCGGGAATCAACTTTGGCGGCAGCGGGGCGGCCCGCACCGTGTCGGTCAACGCGGCGGCCGGCCAGGGTGGCGTGGCAACCGTGACCGTGACGGTGATGGACGAATTTGGCCTGACGGCGAGCGACTCTTTCGTGGTCTCGGTGAACCCGGTGACGACGCCCTCCACGATCCTGGGAGCGAATCTTTTGGCGAACGGGGATGCCGAGGCGGGCGCGGCCTCGCCGGACACGGTGCAACTGGTCACGGCGCCCGGCTGGCGGACGCAGGGTGGTTTCAATGTGCTGGCTTATGGCTCGCCCATTGGATTCCCCGATGGCGCGTCACCCGGGCCCACTTCACGAGGCAACAACTTTTTTGCGGGTGGGCCCAACAACACCCAATCCGCCGCTTACCAAGTAATCGCGCTGTTTGCGGCTGGCGCGCGCATTGATGCCGGGATCGCGCACTTCCGGTTGTCCGCGTTCCTGGGCGGCGCCACCGGCGAGGGGGACAACATGACCGTCACCGCGACGTTCCTGGACGTGGACGGAACGGAACTCGGCACGTCCACCATTGGGCCGGTGACCGACCCGGATCGCGGCGGCGTCACGGGATTGCTGAACCGGAGCGCAATCGGAACCATACCCGTCGGGGCCCGGTACGTTGAGGTGGCGATGGTGTCCACCAAAACCTTCGGGACATACAACGATGGCTACGCGGACAATCTTTCCTTCCTGATCGGGACACCACCCGTCATCGGCGGGCTGGCGAACTCGACTGTGCCGGAGAATTCCTCGGCCACGATAAACTTCACCCTCGCCGACACCACCACACCGCTGGACGACATCATTCTGACTGCCACCACCTCGAACGGTGGGCTGCTTCCGGTGCAGAATCTGGTGTTTGGCGGCAGTGGCGCGAACCGATCGCTGCAATTGACCCCTTTGCCTGACCAGTCCGGCGCGGCGACCATCACGATTTTTGCCGATAACGGCTTGGAGACCGGCTCGTCCTCCTTCATCGCCACTGTGTCCACCGTGAACGAGGCGCCGGTGGTGTTGCAGGCAAATGTCTCCACCGCCGAGGACACATCGTTGAATTTCCCCGTGAGCGACTTGCTCCTGGGGGCCTTTAGCGGCCTGGCTCCGGGTTTGGTGGCGGATTATTTCTCGGACACCGCCTTCACCAGTCCGGCGTTTACTCGCATTGAGAACAACGTGGATTTCCCGGATATGCTGCAAACGGTCAGTGGAACGGTGCTGGACGGGGACCCCGCGTTCTCCGCGCGGCTTTCGGGCGTGATCATCCCCGAGTTCGACGAGACTTGCACATTCCGGGCCACCTCGGACGCCGGCGTCCGGCTCATCGTGGACGGTCAAACCCTCATCGACAACCTCGCACCGCACACCGCGACGGACGATACAGGCCAGATCGCCCTGCTGGCCGGTCACGCCTATTTAATCAGCATCGATTACGTGGAGGATTTGGGGGCGCCTGCGGTGCTTCAATTGCGCTGGTCCAGCCCGAGCCTGCCCGAGGAGATCGTGCCGGCATCGCGCCTGTTCCATGACAATGGCGAGACCTCGCAAAACTTGACTGTGACCGCGGTGGACGCCACCACCCCGGCAGGCGGGACCATCAACATCGTGGGAGGCCAGCTCACCTACACGCCGCCGCCGGATTTCTCCGGCACGGACTCGTTTCACTTCACGGTCCAGGATAATGGGACTACGAGTGGCAGCCCTGATCCAAAGACCACCCAGGGCACTGTTCAAATTGTCGTCACCCCGGTGAATGACCGGCCAACCATCTCGCCGGTGGCAAACTTCAGCGTGAACGAGGACGACGCCATCCCGCCGGTGAGCTTCACTGTCGCTGACGTGGACAACGCCGCTGGCAGCCTGGTGGTGACCGCCCATTCCTCCAATCAAGGAATTGTCCAGGATGCAGGATTGAACATCACCGGCGTCGCTGGTTCCCGGCAATTGGAGATCACGCAGGTTCCAAATGCCTCCGGCACCGTGACCATCACGCTGACCGTGGATGACGGCGCGCTGAACGCCTCGACTTCGTTTGCGCTGACCATCTTCGCGGTGAACGACGCGCCGACGATCACCGGCCTGGCGGATTTCAGCGTGGCCGAGGATTCGATCGTGCCGACGGTGAACTTCATATTGGACGACGTGGACAATCCGTTAACGGGCGTCACGGCGCACTCCTCCAACCAGAGCCTTGTGAACGACGCGGATTTGGTGACCGCTGGCATCGGGGGCAACTGGACCCTGGATATGACGCTGGTTCCGAACGCCTTCGGCAGCACCACCATCACGTTAAGCTCAACGGATGACAGCAGCGCGACTGGGTCCAGCTCGTTTGTGCTGACGGTGACACCCGTGAACGACCCGCCAACGATCTCGCCGCTGGCCAATAATACCGTCAACGAAGATGCGACCATCGCGCCGCTGAACTTCACG
This sequence comes from uncultured Verrucomicrobiota bacterium, assembly GCA_964566745.1. Classification (GTDB taxonomy): domain Bacteria; phylum Verrucomicrobiota; class Verrucomicrobiia; order Limisphaerales; family CAZMLP01; genus CAZMLP01. Next base: position 4,395 of record CAZMLP010000689.1, read on the forward strand.
GTGGCGGACATCGACTCGCCGGTGGCCAGCTTGACGGTGACAGCGCATTCCTCCGACCAGACCCTCGTGCCGGACGCGAATTTGAGTGTGACCGGCGCCGGCTCCGGCCGCCAGTTGGGAATAGTGCTCGCGCCGAACGCCAACGGGACGGCGACCATCCAATTGACCGTGAGCGACGGAGCGCTGAGCGCCTCGACCTCGTTCCAATTGACCGTGAACCCGGTGAACGATCCGCCGACGATCACGAGCATCACAGATTTCACGGTGGCCGAGGACGCGACAATCACGCCGGTCGCCTTCACGGTGGGGGACATCGATAGCCCGGTTGGCAGCCTGGCGGTCACCGCCACCTCGTCCAACACCGGTCTGGTTCCGAACGCGAACCTGAAGGTCAACGGCAGCGGCGCCAACCGCACCCTGGATATCGCGCTGGCGCCCAACGAAAACGGCAGCAGCACCATTACTCTGACTGTGAGTGACGGTTCGCTGGGCAGTCTGACTGCGTTTCTACTAACGGTTACTCCGGTGGACGACCCCCCGACGGTATCGACGCCGGCGAATGTCACCGTCAATGAGGACTCGCCGGTGCCGACGGTGAGTTTCACGGTGAATGATATCGACAGCCCGGTGGCGGGCCTGACCGTCGGAGCCAGTTCCTCCGATCAAAGCATCGTGAAGGACTCCAATTTGACCCCGGGCGGCAGCGGGGCCAATCGCACGCTGGATGTGCTGCTTGAGCCGAACGCCAACGGGGTGGTGACCATCACGTTGAAGGTAAGCGATGGCGCCTTGATAACTTCCACCTCATTTCAACTGACAGTCACCCCGGTGAATGACCCGCCCACGATCACGAGCGTCACGGACTTTGCGGTGACCGAGGATGCAACCATCGCACCCGTGGATTTCACGGTGGGAGACATCGACAGCCCGGTTGGCAGCCTGACGATCACGGCGACCTCGTCCAACACCGGCTTGGTGCCTGACGCCAACTTGAGCGTGACGGGTTCCGGCGCCAGCCGACAACTCGGGATCACCCTGGTTCCGAACGCCAACGGCAGCACGATCATCACCCTGAAGGCAAGTGACGGCGCGCTGAATGCCTCGACTTCGTTCAACCTGACCGTGACAGCGGTGGATGACCCCCCGACCATCGCGGCCATTGCCGATGTGACGGTGTTTGAGGACGTTCCGTCCGTGCCCGTGAGCGTGAGCGTAAATGACATTGACGATCCGGTGGCTGGATTGACGGTGACGGGCAAATCCTCCAATCAACTGCTCGTGCCCGACGCGAACATCAGCGCGGGCGGGTCCGGCTCCAGCCGCACACTCACCCTTGTGCCGCTGCCTAACGCCAACGGCAGCGCGACGATCACGGTGACCGTTGACGACGGCCAGATGACGGCCTCGACCGCCTTCCTGCTCAAGGTTACGGCGGTGAACGACGCCCCCCAAATCACGGTGGCGAACACGCCGCTGGCCGTGAACGAGGACACGCCGCTGGCGCTGCCGGCGATCGTGGTTTCCGACGTTGATGCCGGGGCCGGTTTCCTGCATGTGGAAATGGACGTGCAACACGGCACGCTCACCTTTGCCGACACCACCGGCCTAACCTTCCTCGCCGGGACCGCGAACGGCACGGACACGCTCTTTGTCGAGGGTTTGCTTGCGGACCTGAACGCCGCCCTGGCCGATGTGACCTACCTGGGCGATCCGGATTACACCGGGCCGGACACCTTCTTTGTGGAAGTGGACGACTTGGGCAACACGGGCAGCGCGTTTGGCGGAACCTCGTTGAAGCGCGGCGGTCCGGGCAAGGACGTGGCCGCGAAACCCAAGTTAATCCCGTCACCCGTGGGCCTCACCGGCTCGCAGTTTATTGACATCGATGTTCAGCCGGTCAATGACGCTCCGAGATTCGCCGTCATTGCGAACCAGTCGATGATCGGAGACCAAAGCCTGACGGTGCCATTCGTCGTGACTGATCCTGACTCCAGCTTGGCGACACTGGCATTCGCGGGCGCCTCGGGTAATCCCGCCTTGTTGCCGCCGGCAGGATTCCAGTTCGCCGGCAGTGGAACCAATCGCACGGTGACAATCACCCCGGTTGTGGGGCAGTCCGGTGTTGCCACCGTCACACTGAGCGCGACTGACGCGAGCAGCGCGACTGGCACCACCCAGTTTCAATTGACCGTGATTCCCCCGAACACGCCGCCGACCGTGGCGGCGGTCGCGAACCAGTTCATGGACGAGGACACCACGCTGAACGTGAACCTGACGGTCGGAGACTTGGAAACACCGGTGGCCGCTCTGGCAATTCAGGCGACCTCCTCGAATCAATTGCTGTTGCCGGACGCGAACATCACGTTAACCGGAAACACCGCCGCCCGCGTCCTTGCCCTGAAACCGGCCCCGGACCAAAATGGCTCGGCGACTGTCACCATGAAGTTAACCGACAGTGGCGGGCTTTCCACAACCAGGTCATTTGTCGTGACGGTGAATCCGGTGAACGACGCCCCGGCCATTGTTGCCATACCTGGCCAGACGACGTTTGAGGATTCCGGCGCCCAAGCCTACCTGGTGTTCATTAGCGACGTGGACAACGCGCCGGAGAGCCTGGTGCTGGGCGCGAGTTCGTCGAACCAAAGTTTGGTGCCGGACGCCAACATCAGCTTTAGCGGCACGGGGCCGGTCCGTTCCATCATTCTGGCGGCGCAACCGGATGCCTCGGGCACCGCGGTCATCACAGTGACGGTGAGCGACGGCCAGTTGTCCTCCTTCACCGCGTTCAATTTTAATGTCGCCCCGGTGAACGATCCGCCGGTGATCGGCGCCATCCCGGATCAAAAGACGGACGAGGACAAACCCCTCGTGCTGGCCGTGACGGTGAGCGATTCCGACACGCCCGCCACGGCGCTCGTGTTGTCTGCCACCTCCACAAATCCTGCCTTGGTTCCCGATGGCAACATCACCTTCGGTGGCTCGGGCGGGAACCGCACCATGATCGTCAGCCCGGCGGCCGACCAGTTCGGGACGACGCAGATCAAGGTTTCCGTAAAGGACGACATCGGGTCCTTGGCGTTTACCGTCTTTAACCTCGTTGTGGCGCCGGTGAACGATCCGCCGGTGATTTCCGGCATCGCGGACCAAACGATCCCGCAAGGCGGCACAAGCGGAGCCATTCCCTTTACAATCGGGGATGTGGACAATACCGCGGCCGATCTGACCCTCTCGGCCACCTCCACGGTGACCGGTGTGGTGCCGGTTTCCGGCATCGTGTTTGGCGGGACGGGGACGAACCGGACGGTGACGATCAACTCCTCCGCGAGCCATTTCGGAAACACCACGATCACCCTGAACGTGAGCGACGGCCAATTGACCACGAGCACGAGTTTTCAAGTGGCCGTGCAATTCGTAAACCAGTTGCCGGAAATCACCAGCATTGCCGACCAGGTTATACCGGAGGACGGGGCCAGCGCGCCGCTCTCCTTTGCCGTGGCCGATTTGGAGACCCCGGACGCGCAACTGACGGTGACCGCCAAGTCCTCCGATCAAACGCTGATTCCGGACGCGAACATTGTTGTGAGCGGCAGCGGCTTTGATCGAAAAGTCACAGTTGCCCCGGCGACCAATCAGTTTGGTTCCGCGAACATCACCTTGTCCGTCGCGGACACCGACGGCGGTGTCACTGCGAGCTCCTTTACGGTGACGGTGCAATCCGTGAACGACTTGCCGACGATTTCGGCGGTGGACAATGTGACCGCGACGGCGGGAACGACCAACGCCCCGGTCGCCTTTACTGTGGGTGATGTGGAGACGCCGGCGGACCAGATTGTCGTTACCGCCGCGTCCTCGAACCCGGCGCTCATCCCGGTGGCGGGTGTCGTTCTTGCCGGCAGCGGGGCGAATCGCACGGTGGCGGTCATTCCGGCGGCGGAACTGACGGGCTCGGCGGAAGTGACGCTTATCGCCACGGATGCCGACAACGGCAGCGCCAGCCGGTCTTTCTCGGTGACTGTGACGGCGGCGTTGCCGGTCATCCAGGTTCAACCCCTGGGCCAGACGGTGAAGGAGAAGGAGCCGGTGACGCTCAGCGTGAAGGCCAGCGGTTTGGGCCTCACTTACCAATGGCAGCGTAATGACGAGGACTTGCCGGGCGAGACAAAGGCGGACTTGGCGTTCCCATCCGCGTCCGTCCTGCAAGGCGGCCGCTATAACGCGCGGGTAATCAACGCGACGGGCGGCTCGGTTACCAGCGCTCCGGCCATCTTGCGGGTGGTGGTGCCGCCGACTATTGCCAATCCGCCCGCCTCGCAGACGGTGGTGGCCGGGCAGAGTGTGACTTTCAGCGTGTCGGTGAATGGCTCGGCGCCGCTTTCTTACCAATGGCAGCATGACGAGAAGGACATCCTCGGAGCGGTCGGCCAGGTGTTCGGCGTGGAGAAGACCAAGGCGACGGACGCGGGCAAATACCGCGTTCTCGTCAGCAATGACGGCGGAAATGTGACGAGCGCCGACGCGGTGCTGATTGTGCAAGAGCCGCCGTCAATCACCGGCCAGCCGAAGAGCCAGACCGTGCAAGTGGGGCAGAGTGTCACCTTTACGGTGGACGCGACCGGCAACGGCTTGAGTTATCAATGGCGCCTGAACGGTGTGAACATTGATGGCGAAACCAACAAAGACTACACGATCCTTTCGGTGAAGGCATCGAACTCCGGCAGTTACACGGTTGTGGTTTCCAGCCCGTCCGGCACGGCGACCAGCGATCCGGCGGTGCTGACGGTGGTTGTGCCGGTGCTGACCATTCCGGACAATTATGTGGAACGCGTCTTGTTGCCGGGATCTAATGGCTCGATCCAGGGAGACAACACCTTTGCGACGGCCGAGCCGGGCGAGCCCCAGCACGCGGGTCATCCGGCGCAGAAATCCGTGTGGGCGAAGTGGGTGGCCCCGGCGAACGGCATCGTCGTGTTTTCCACCACGGGTTCCAGCTTTGACACGCGCCTGGCGGCCTACGAGGGGCAGTTCTTCCAAGGACTTTTCACGGATGCCAGCGACGAGGACAGTGGCGGCTTCCTGACCAGCGAGATCAATTTCACCGCGGTTGCGGGAGTGGAGTATTCGATTGCCGTGGACGGCTTTGGCGGCGCCAGCGGGACTATCGTGCTGAGCTGGAGTTTCAATTCGACGGCGGAGCGGACGCCGCGAATCAAGACCTACCCGCAGGACACCGTGGTGGCCCGGGGGGCGGACGCGGTGTTCACGGTGGTGGCGGATGACGCGACCGGTTACCTCTGGTTCCACAACGGCTCGCCCTTGCTGACCGAGCGCGCCAGCACGCTCACGGTTCGTAACGTGAATGACGCGGAAGTCGGCTTGTATTTGGTCGAGGTGAGCAACGGCTCGCACATCGTGCGGACTGGCCCGGCCCGGCTGCAAATCAACATTACCGAAAACGGCACGGCCAACCCCGGCATCACAACGGAGGACAAGTTCAAGAACGCGACCCAGTCCGGCAGCGCGGAAGGCTTCCAGACGGCGGGCATCAAGGGCAAGGGGCCGCGCCCGGCCGGCGGCGCCTTGGCGCGCGGTTACACCGGCACGCAAATCTTCAACACCTACGGTTCCACGACCGAGGCGGGCGAGCCGAACCATTGCGGTGTGATCGGTGGCGCGAGCCAGTGGTACACCTACCGGGCCGAGGCGGACGGCACGTTGGAGATCAGCACGGCGGGGAGCGATTTTGACACGATTCTGGCTGTTTATACCGGTCCGGGCACGGATTTCGATAGCCTCTTGGCGGTGGCGTGTGACGACAACGGCGGGCCCAACGGCCTGACCAGCCTGCTGCAATTCCCGGCGGTGAGCGGAACCACCTATTACATCGCGGTGGATGGCAATCACGGCGCGACGGGCACCGTGAAGTTGTCTTATAAGCTGTCGGTGCCGTTGCGTTTCAACGCGTCCTCGGTGACGTCGCTCGGAAACGGGCAGTTCCGCCTGCAACTCACCGGCGCGCAGCCGGGCGCTTACACCATTCAAAGCACCACGAACATGGTGGACTGGCGGACGCTCTTCGCGACGAACACTCCCACCGGGGTGATCACCGTGACGGACACGAACGCGGCCAGCGCGACGCGCAGCTTTTACCGCGCGGTGTTCGAGCCTTGAGCCTGGCGTTGGCGTCCCGCCTTTGGGCAATTGCCCGGAATTGGGCGGCAAAGCAGTTTGACTTCGCGCTCTTGCGAGGTATGGTTGGTGCTCAATCGGGTTGCGGTTCAGGCGGCGGACTGGCTCTTATGCAAACAAAACGCCAACGCTCGGCGGGTTTCACCCTGGTTGAAATCATGGTGGTGGTGGCCATTATCGGCCTGCTCGCCGCCATCGCCCTCCCCAATTTCACCCGCGCCCGCGACACCGCCCAGATCACCGCGATCATGAGCAACTTGCGCGTGATCGAGGGCGCGAAGGACCGCTGGGCTTTGGAAAACAAGAAGGGAACGGGAGACGCCCCGCCCGACATGACCGCGCTCACGAACTACATTCGGGGGCAAGGCATCAAGGATGTCTCGGGCGAAACTTACACTCTCAACAACATCGGCACCACGCCCATTGCGACCCTTCGCATCCCGCTTGGCACCTACGCGGCCGGCAGTGAGATCACCGCTCCGCCGTATTAACGCTGGGGCCTTTTGATATTGGGGCCTCCATCGGCATTCGAATTTAGGATTCCGTCATTTTCCCCGGGGTGTCACCAAAGGTTTTGCCCGGATCGCCGTGCGCTTGACCAAGGGGAGGAAGTGTAGTCCAGTTTTCGCGTCTAACCTATGCAAACGTATCTCAATTTCATCGGCGGGGAGTGGGTTCCGGCGGGCTCGGGCAAAACGTGGCGCAACCAAAATCCTGCGGACACGCGCGAGACAGTGGCCGAGTACGCGCTCGGCGGGCAGGAGGATGCTCAGGCCGCGATTGCGGCTGCCCAAAAGGCGTTCCCCGCCTGGGCTGCAATGACCCCTGTGGCGCGCGGCCGGGTGTTGAGCAAGGCGTCCCATTTGCTGGAGGCGCGCAAGGCCGAGCTCGCCGGTTTGTTGACGCGCGAGGAGGGCAAGACCCTTGTTGAGAGCACCGGCGAGGTGCAGCGCGCCGTGGACATCTTTCGCTTCTTCGGCGGATTAAGTTATACCCTCGGCGGCCAGACCATTCCGCATGATTTGCCCGGCAATCTGCTCTACACCACCCGCCTGCCGGTCGGGGTGGTGGGATTGATCACGCCGTGGAATTTTCCGGTCGCCATTCCGGCGTGGAAGCTCGCGCCCGCGTTGCTCGGTGGCAACACCGTCATTCTCAAGCCCGCGTCTCAAGCGCCCGCCATGTCCTTGGAACTGGCCAGGGTTTTGGCCGAGGCTGGTCTGCCGAAGGGTGTGTTCAACGTCGTCACCGGGGACGGTCGCGCGGTCGGCGGCGAGTTGGCGGCGAATGCTGTTGTGGCGGCGTTGTCCTTCACAGGATCGTATCCGGTGGGCATTCAAATTTATCAGCAACTGGCCAAACGCATGGCCCGCGCCCAAATGGAGATGGGCGGCAAGAACCCGACCATTGTCCTCGCTGACGCGGATCTCGACCTCGCGGCTACGCTCGTGGTCAAGGCCGGTTTCGGCCTCACCGGGCAGGCCTGCACGGCGACCAGCCGGGTGATCGTCGAGCAAAGCGTGCTGGAGGCGTTCACCGGGCGATTGGTGGCGAAGGCCCGCGCGCTGAAAGTGGGCAACGGCCTAACCCCGGGCGTCGATATGGGGCCGGCGGTCAACCAGCAGGAGTTTGATGGCAATTTCGAGCACATGCGCGGCGCTCTGGCCGAGGGCGCGAAACTGCTGTGCGGCGGCGAGCGGATCACGGAGGGCGATCTGGCGCATGGCTACTTCATGCAACCGACGGTCTTGGGCAACGTGACTCCCGCGATGAAAATCGCGCGCGAGGAGGTGTTCGGGCCGGTGGTGGCGGTGATCGCGGTGGCGAATTTCGACGAGGCGCTCGCGGTCGCGAACGGCGTGGACGTCGGATTGTCCGCGTCCATCGTCACGCGCGACATCAAGAAGGCGATGCTTTACACCGAGCGGATCGAGGCGGGCGTGGTGAAGGTCAATCAAATCTCCACCGGCCTCGCGTTGCAGGCGCCGTTCGGCGGCGTCAAGAAATCCAGCACCGACTCGTTCCGCGAGCAAGGTCCCGGCGCGTTGGAGTTTTACACCAAGCTGAAGACGGTGTATTTGGATTACTCGGCGTAGAAGGCTGCGATCCAAGGGATTGGTCCTTCGCCATTATTCGCCAATAATCTTTACCAGAACTCGCTTGCGGCGGCGACCATCAAACTCGCCGTAAAAGATTTGTTCCCAGGGGCCGAAATCGATTTTTCCCTTGGTGATTGCCACCACCACCTCGCGGCCCATGATCTGGCGTTTCAAATGGGCGTCGGCATTGTCCTCGCCGGTTTGATTATGGTGATACTGGGAAGTGGGAGCGTGCGGAGCCAGCTTCTCCAGCCACACCTCGTAGTCGTGAAGCAACCCGCTCTCGTTGTCATTGATGAATACCGAGGCGGTAATGTGCATCGCGTTGACGAGGCAAATCCCCTCTTGAACGCCGCTTTTCCTCACCAAATCCTCTACCGTGCCTGTGATGTTTATGAAGCCCCGACGGTTTGGCACCTCGAACCACAAATGCTCGGTTAAAGATTTCATTTCGGATGAATCGAGCCATTTGAGTTCTTTGGCAATGGGAATTTGATAACGGTCAACGAACCGGCTCTGCTTCCCACGAATTTCTCGTGCCACGAATCGGTGGGTTCTTGGGCCAGACAAGTCCCGCTGGCTCGCTTCCTCAGGGAAGAACGCATCCACGAGCGGACGGCCAAACCTTAACAGGTAACCTTGTCCCGCCCCTGACCCGGAACCAGATAATCAACAGGCGTCTCGTCCACCTGCGCATTCACGGCGACCAGTCCACTGTGCTCCGCTCTACACCATGGAATTCATGCGGATGTTCGAGCACTACCATTTCCGGGCGTCGGAGGCCCATGCGCTCAAGAAAAAGAAGGCCCAGGCCAAACCGGTGACCGGCAAAAACGCGAAGAATGGCGACGCGGAGATGGTCTTGCACGAGGAGGACAGTTGGTCCGAGGAGTATTACGTTAAAGGGAGCAGCGAGGAACTGGACCGGCGGATGTTCGCTGGCGCGGTGATTTGACGGCTGCGTCGTTTTTCTGGAATCGTCATCTCTGTTGGTTTCTGGGGCGGTCATGCCGCGCGTGTTTGGTTTTGTGGGGCTGCATTTTCACGCGAACTGGCAGTTGGCGGCGTGCCGGCGTTTCGTGACGCAAGGCGTGCCGGGGTCGATGAAGATTCCGATTCCGGTGGGAGGCGGCAACGTGGACATTGGTCTCAAAGCGCTTGAACTCAGCGGTGCGCTGCCGCCGCTTCCCGACCCCGGCCCGGAGTGCGTGAAGAAGCCGCAGGCCAGGCGATTTTATCAAGGGCAGGAAGCTTTTGTTTTAACGTCAACACGGGCGCGAAAAGATCGCCCAGTTTTTCAAATCGTTTGAGCGCGGCCCCGGCCTCGAACACCAGGCTCGCGGCCTTCTTCTTTTTCAACGCGGTCGAGACCTCCTCCCACTTCAAAGGCGTGGAGACGGTGGGCCGCTCCTTGGCGCGCAACGAATAGGCGCACACCGTTGTCTTGTGCCGGTCGTTCTGGCTCCAGTCCACCAGGACTTTTCCGCCGCGCAAACTTTTCTGCATCTTCGAAACGACCTTGCCCGAAAGCTGTTGTTGCACGGCCTCCGCGACGGAGTGCGCGAACGCCTTGGTCTTCTCGTAAGTGACGGGCGTGTTGAGCGGCACATATACCTGCAGGCCCTTGGAGCCGGAGGTTTTGGGAAAGCTTTTCAAGCTCAGCTTGTCGAATAAATCCCGCAGCGCCAAGCCCACTTCACAACAGAGAATAATGTCCGCGGGCGGGCCCGGATCGAGGTCGAAGGCGAGGGCGGTCGGGCGCTCAATCGCGGGGGCCTTGTGCAGGAAGGTGTGAATCTCCAAGTCAGCAAGGTTCGCGGCCCAGATGAGAGCCGGCAAGTCGTTTAGGACGCAGTAATTGACCTCTCCGCCCTCCGTCTTGGGAACGAGCGCCGTCTTGATCCAATCCGGCCGGTGGGCCGGGCATTGCCGCTCGTAAAAGAATAAGCCCTCGACGCCGTTGGGGTAGCGCTTGAGGGTGACGGGCCGGTTCTTGAGGTGTGGCAACAGGAACGGGGAGACCCGCGTGTAGTAGTCGATCACCTGGCCTTTCGTAAAACCAGTTTTGGGATAGAGCACCTTGTCCAAGTTGGACACGGCCAGGCGCTTTCCCTCCACTTCGACTGTTCCAGAGGCAGGCATAAATTCCGGCGGGTTTCTCGCGGGTGGCCTCGGGGGCGGCTTTGTCCTCCCGCAATCCGAGAAAGACCGGCTGGCGCAGGGCGCCGTCGCGTGTCCATTCGTGAAACTTGACCTGGCAGACCAGGACCGGTTTCAGCCAGTGGCAGTGCCTCATTTCGGAGGCGGTGACGGCCTGGCCCCAGCGGGACTCGCGCTTCTCCGGAAGATTCGCGAACGGGCACTCCTCCTGGCGCAAGGGCTGGAATGTTTTATACAAGCCGCGAAGCATGGATTCAGTAAAACCTGTGCCGACCTTGGCCGAGAAAAGCAACTTGCCCTGCTCATAATATCCGACCAGGAGCGCGCCGAAATGGTTCCGGCTTCCACCGGGCTCGCTGTAACCGCCAATCACCACCTCGTGCTCGTTGATGAATTTGAACTTTGCCCAGTCGCCGTTGCGCGAGTCGGGCGAATAAACGGAGTCCGCCCGTTTGGCGATCAACCCCTCGATGCCAAGTTTTTTGGTTTGCGCGAGCAAAGTCTTTGGCGCGCCCGGCAGGGACGCCGAGTAACGGATCGCGTCGGGAGCGCCGTCCAGCAGCGCCCGCAGGCGCTCCTTCCGTTGGGTCAGCGGAAGGCCGGTCGTATCCTTGCCGTTGAGGCGAAGCAGATCAAAGGCGTAGAAGTAAATCGGCGGACGCTCCTCGCCCATCGCGAAGCCTTGCAGCAACTGGAACGAGGGGTGGCCTTTGGAGTCGAGCGCCACGATTTCGCCGTCGATAATGCAATCGCGGCTCGCGATAGCGCCCAATGCATTGGCGAGTTCCGGGAACTTGGCAGTAAAATCCTTGTTGTTGCGCGAAAGCAAATCAACGCGGCTTCCGTTCTTGTAGGCCATCGCCCGCCATCCGTCGAACTTGATCTCGTAAGCCCATCCGGGGCCTTCCGGCAGGGCGGCGACGAGCCGGGCCTTCATGGGCGGGATGAATTCCGGCGGCGGCGATTTGGCGCGGGGCGCGCGGGCTTTTTTTTTAGGCGGCGCCTGCGAGTTCCAAACCTTGTCACCCGCCTTGGCGATTTGCGCCATGCTTCGCCCGGACGACGCGGAAGTGTCGTCCTTTCGCGTGGAGAGCGGTTTCATGTCCTCGCCGCCGCGAATGAGCAGCCACTCCTTTCCGTGGTGCATTTGGACCAGGTACCACTCGCCCTCCAGCTTTTTGCCGTGCAACTGGAAATGCAACTTGCCCTTGGCCAACTCGTTCTTGCCGGTGATCTCGTAAGTGCCCTCATCCCACACCATCACCGTGCCGCCCCCATATTGCCCCTTCGGGATCGTCCCCTCGAAATCGATGTAATCCACCGGGTGATCCTCCACTTGCATGGCGAGACGCTTCTCGCCCTTCGCGTAAGGAACGCCCTTGGGCACCGCCCACGACTTGAGCACGCCGTCCATCTCCAGGCGAAAATCATAATGCAAATGCGACGCCGCGTGCTTCTGAATCACAAAGCGGCTTAGCTCGCCCCGACGGACCGCGCCCTTTGGCTCGGCGGTGCGTTTGAAGTCGCGCTTGCGAGCGTATTCTTTTAGAGAGGCGCCCATTGCCATAATATTATCCAGTCACGCCGCCTTCCGGCGCGGGCGGGATTTGGCCGCCGCCGCGGGCCTGGCCTTGGCTTTCGTACGGGCGAGGCTTTCCTGCAACACGGAGACCAGATCGATCACATTCGCGGGTTTCTTCTGCTTGCGGGGCAGGGCGGGCAAATCGCCGCCGGCCTCGATCTTTTCCTCGATGACCTTTTTCAGTCCCTCGCGATAATCGTCGGCGTATTCCGCGGGGTCCCATTTCTTGGTCATGCTTTCGACCAGTTGCGCGGCCATGTTTAGTTCCGGTTTGCCGAGGCTTTTGTCCGCCGGGGATTTGAACTCGGAGGCGTCAATCAACTCGTCCGGGAAATGCATTAACTCAAGCATGAGACCCTCCTTCTCCGGCGTGATGGCGGCGAGATGCTGGCGGGTTTTGATGACCACTTTCGAGATGGCGATCTTGCCGGAGCGCGCGAGCGTCTCGCGCAAAAGGACGTACGCCTTGTCGCCACCCTTGCCGACCTCCATGTAATAGGGCGTGGAGAAAAAGAGCGGATCAACCTCGGCGAGCGACACGAAATGCATGATGTCCACCGTCTGGGTGGCCTCGATGTCCACGCGCTTGAAATCCTCGTCCTTGATGACGACAAACTTGCCTTTCTCGTACTCGTAGCCCTTCACAATCTGTTCCCAGGGCACCTCCTTGCCGTCGGCCTCCGCCACGCGCTTGTAGTTGACGGGACTCAGGTCGCTGGACCGGAGCAGGCGAAATTTCAATTCCTCGCGCCGGGTGGCCGGGTAAAGCGAGATGGGAATGCTCACAAGGCCGAAGCTGATGGTTCCATTCCAGACGGCTCGCATACATTTATTTTTTCAAAATGGACTGCAATATCTCGCGGGCCGCAACCTGTTTTCCCGCGGCCAGTTCGTCGATTGCCCGGCGAACTTTTGCCTTTAGCTCATCGATTTTCCTCGTGTTCCGCCCATCTTCGCCGGTCTGCCCCGGATTCGGGAAGTGAACGATCTCCGGATTCGCGCGCCGGCGGGCCGTTTTCGGAGACGACGCCTTGGGTTCCCCCGGCACGCATCGTTTTGATGAGCGCGCCGAATGCGGCCGGGCAGGCTCATCTTTCAAAAGATCGTATTTGATGCCGATCACGCGCCGGCCCTCGAAGGGGCGGAGTGATTTCGGAAACAAAAGAATCTGCCCTTTCACGCCCGCCTCGAATCCGATGGCACCAGAATCCGGTCGGTGGCCGACAACTGTTTGGCGAAGTGTCATCACGCGGTCAGCCCTGATCGCCTTTTGCAAAACGGGGTCAAGGCCCGGATTGGTGAAAAGCAAATGAATCTCCGGCCGCCCTGACGATTCCACAACCTCGGAAAACCGTACTGTTTTCACGGAAAGGACTGCCAGCGGGAAGCATACCAAGGGAACGCGGCACCCGAAGAGGCAGAAACCGGCCAAACGCCCGGAATTTTGGGAAAATAAATGAAATGGAGCTGCGGGAGTCGCGCGAAATGCAAAGGCGGGCATTCGGAACCCGGGAATCCAACCCCAGGTGTGCGCGGTCCCAAAGCGGAACAACAACCTTGAATTGGGTTGAATCGCTCAAAAATGGCAATGCGATCACGGGCAGCCACAGAGGGCACGAAGCGCACCGAGGGGACGTTGATGACCGAGTGTCCGCTGGCGTGACGCTGACGGTCATACGGCAAGGCTTGATTCGCTTTGAATTGGGCAGAAAACATCCCTTTTGTTTAGCCAAGCCGTCCCCGGCAGCCACAGAGGGCACGAAGCGCACCGAGGGGGGGGCGTTGATGGCCGAGTTTCGGCTGGCGTGGCGCCGACGGCCAGGCGGCAAGGCTTGAATCGCTTTGAATTGGGCTGAAAACATCTCTTTTGTTTAGCCATGCCGTCATCGGCAGCCACAGAGGGCACGAAGCGCACCGAGGGGACGTGGATGGCCGAGTTTCGGCTGGCGTCGCGCCGACGGCCATACGGCAAGGCTTGATTCGCTTTGAATTGGGCAGAAAACATCCCTTTCTTTGGTCGTCCATCGCTTCCGATGATCTCAAAATGCGCTCCTCGATTTGCAACAGGTTACGGGTTTGAGATGATCATAACGTGCGCGCAGGTCCCAAAGCGGAACGACATCCTTGAATTGGGTTGAATCGCTCAAAAATGGCCATGCCATCACCGGCAGCCCCAGAGGGCACGAAGCGCACCGAGGGGAAGTGGATGACCGAGTGTCCGCTGGCGTGGCGCCGACGGCCATTCGGCAAGGCTTGAATCGCTTTGAATTGTCCGAAAGGCCATTGCGTCCGGGCAATCCCTCGCTCCGTGTCTTGGCGGTGAAACTGGTGACGGGCAAGCATCCGGGTATCGTTTGATTCCTCAATTTCGGCGGCGCAAACCGTTCCGCCCGGGCTGGGCAACCAGCCTTTCCGGCAGTAATAAAACTTACTAACGCTCTGGCGAGAAGTCCAGCCCGAAAGGCCGCGTTTCCTCGCAGTTTGCCGCAACGAATTCGGCGAAACCGCAAAATGCCCGAAAGGGCCTTGGGTCAACGAATTAAAAATCCGCCAATTTCTTGCGAATCATTGGGTTAGTGTCATTTTGCGGGTGAAAACCAGCCAGCAGTTTGCGAGTGAAAATCACCCACCCTGAGGTGGCG
>CAZMLP010000690.1:0-1932 GCA_964566745.1 uncultured Verrucomicrobiota bacterium
CTGCCGACGAATGGCAAGTGGAAGGTGGGATCATTGATCAGAATCGCAGCCACCGCCCCGTTGGTCTGGAGATTGTACGCCAGGATGTTGTCGGATTGGCCGCCGCAACGATTGTAGTCGATTACTCCGATTTTCCCGTGCAGGTCAACCTGCGGCAGGGCGGGGCAGCTATTGGTGCCCACATAAACCACCGGGGCGACGATGGGAGTTGACGGGATCGGGGCCCCGTAGCCCGCCGAGTTCGCATAACTGGTGGAGCTCACCACCGCTGCGACATCGGTGTCGACGCCGGCGCCGGTCACATGCAAAACTTGGCGACCCGGACCCTCGCCCTCGGACACGCGGAAACCGTCGTCGCTGTTCACGCCCATCTCGTAGAAGCCCGCCGTTGGGAACACAAGGTAGGTTTGGAAGGAGGCGGCCAGGTTGTCGGTGCGACCGCTGGCGCCAGGAATGCCCGGCAGCGCGTTGTCTCCCGGGAAGTTACCCGCGGGCGGCGTGTCGGCGATGTTGAAGTCCACCGGGCCAGTCCAGTTCCACATGTTGCTGCTGATGGCGGTGGAGGTGTCGGCCGCGTTCGCCCCGTACCAAGGGAAGTAGAGACCGGCCAGCAGGGCTTCCGAGCTGTCCACTTGATTCGGAAGCCCGTCACCGGTGTCACCGACTTGGTCCGGATCCAATTGCGCGACATTCAAGACGAAACCGGGCTTCGTGGTGTCCTGGGATCCCAAGGGACTGAGCAGGGTGGTGTTGAGCGCCACATAATTCTGGACCACAAACGTCCAGCTATTGGTGGAGGTGGTGGCGCCATTGCTCCAAACGAGCTTCGCGGTGTTGGTGGAACCGGCCGGCAGCAACCCGGCGGAGGGCAGGGTGACGGTGGTCACGGAGCCGGATTTGGTCGCCGTGGCGGCGCCGCTGCCGTTCAATTGCAGTTGAATTCCCGCCGAATTTACTTGGGTGGCTCCATCGGTAATGAGCACGGTCACGCCCGTGTCCGGGGAGACACCCGTGGCGCTTTGCCCCGGGGTGACACGCGAAACGTAAGCGGGCGCCGCCGGCCCCGCATAGTAAGCTTTGATCGAGGAAGGGTTGGCCGGATCGTTGATCAGGACCTTGGTGCCATCCGGCTGAACGGAAAACCATTCCAAGTTGGCGCCGTTGCCGGACTCGCCATTGCCATTTTCCCAAATCAAGCGGAACGGATAAACGCCCGGTTGGGTAATCGCCACATTGAACAAAGTGTCCGACGATCCGCGGCCACCATCGAACTGGCCGAGGTTCCGGGCAAACCGGTCCTTCGGATTCGGGGCCTCGGTCACGCGAAACCCGTCGTCGCTGTTCACGCCCAACACGTAATTGCCCACGGCGGGGAATTCCAGGAAGGTGAGAACCTCGAGGGTGGAATTGCCCGTGAACACCGTTTGATTCACTCCGCCAGTGCCCGGAAGGCCCGGGAACGAGGCATCCGCGTGGCCATTGTCCGTGATAAAGTTGCCCGCGTCAGCCGTGCCGCCCTGGTTGATTCCACCGATATTGAAGTTGATCAAATCGGTAAAGTCCACATACCCGCCGTCTGTCTCGGCGGAAGTGTCCGCGATGTTTGGGCCATGCAGACCGGCCAACTGCTCTTCCGTCCAGGCGAGCGTGTTCGGCTGCGCCGCCTCGGTCTGGTAAGTCAGGATGCGGAAGCCTTTCTTGGTCTTGTCCACGCCGGTGGTGAGCACGTCAGCCGGAGGCAGAACGGTGTAAGTGGGCACCACAAAGCTGCGGCTGCCGGTGATTTGCGCTCCGGCGTTATCCTGCGCTGTGATGGACACTTGGTTGGTCGAGCCAACCGCCAGCAATTGCGCGGCATTCTCGTAGCGCACTGTGGTGGTGCCATTGGTGGACTTCGTCACCAGCGTGGGCGTCACCGTGGTGTTGTTCAAC
>CAZMLP010000691.1:0-5465 GCA_964566745.1 uncultured Verrucomicrobiota bacterium
CCTTGCGGTGCAGCCGGACGGCGCGGTGGTCATCGGCGGTGATTTCACTACGGTCCGCGACCTGCCGCGGGCGCACATCGCTCGGGTGCATGGCGACGACAAGTTTTCCGCGAACAAGATTCAATTCAGCGCCACGGACTACCAAATTCCCGAGGACGCCGGCCTGGCGGTGATCTCCGTCAAGCGCAGCGGGGACACCACGACCGCGGTGAGTGTTGATTACGCGACCGCTGACGGAACCGCCGTGGCCGGAGTCAATTACACGCCGGCGCAGGGAACACTCCAGTTCGCCCTCGGCGAGACGGTTAAGACATTCTCCGTCACGGTGCTTGATGACCACGTGGCGCGCGGGGACACCACGGTGAAACTGCAGCTCGTCAACGTGCCCTCGGGTTACAGCACCACCGCGCAACTCACCGCCACCCTCGCCATTCAAGGCACGGAAGGGGCGATCTCCTTTAGTTCGTCGAGTTACTCGGTCGGCGAGGCGGATGGCGCGGCAACCATCGCGGTGCGCCTAAGCCGCGCCAACCCGGGAGTGGTGACCGTCGATTACACCACGCTGGACGACACTGCGGTCGCCGGTTTGGATTACATTGCCGCCAGCGGCACTCTTACCTTCAATCCGGGCGTGACCAACCAAACCTTCGGCGTCCCGATCGTCAACGAGAGCCAACCGCGCAACGATCGCTCACTGCGGCTGCAACTCTCGAATCCGCATGGCGGCTCCGTTCTGGGTAATCCATCCACTGCGTCCCTCATCATCAATGACGACGACCGGGGACCGTCCTTCCATGTGGACATTGCGTCAGCCAACGGCGGCTCGGTCTCTCCGGGCTCGGGCACCTTCCCGGCCGGCTCCGTCAAGTCGTTCACCGCCACACCGGCCAACGGCTTCCAGTTCGTCAGTTGGCAGGGCACCACGAATTCCACGCAGAATCCGTTGACCCTTGTCGTCAATCGCGATTACTCCCTCACGCCGCTCTTCCGGCCCTCGTCGTTCACTTACGATTTCGCGCCGCCCTTCACCCAGGCGAGCCTCTCGACTCCGCCGTGGAGCGGCTCCGGCAATGCCGCTTGGCAGATTCTCGCGCCGACCAACGGGACCGATAGTTATGCGGCGCAGTCCGGGCCGATTGGCGACAATCAGCAGAGTATTCTCGAGCTGACGATCACCACCGCGGCTGGCACCGGCTCCTTTGATGTGCGCGTCAGCTCGGAGGAGGCATGGGACTTCCTGGAGTTCTCTGTCAATGGCGGCGTGATTCAACGCTGGTCCGGCGAGGTTCCCTGGCAATCGTTCTTGTTCCCGCTTCCGGCGGGCCAAAACCGGCTGATGTGGCGCTACTCAAAGGATCCAAACTTCAGTTCCGGTTTGGATGCGGCGTTCATCAGCAACCTTTATCTTCCGCTGAATTCCAGCGGTGGAAATTCCACAGCGGCCACCTTGCAAGTGTTTGCCTCGCCCGGGACCGCGACACGAATTCAAATCCAGGGCGTGCCTGGCTATACGTATCTATTACAGGCTTCGACCGACCTCATTCACTGGCAAACCATCTCCACCAACAACTTGAGCACCACCTCAATCGTGGTGACCGACCCGGATTCCCCGCAGCACTCCACTCGGTTCTATCGGGCGGTCTTGCAATAATCTGGCCCGTGCTTTGGCCCGCCGGCGGAAGACTCTTCATTCCGT
The DNA here is from genome assembly GCA_964566745.1 of uncultured Verrucomicrobiota bacterium. GTDB lineage: Bacteria > Verrucomicrobiota > Verrucomicrobiia > Limisphaerales > CAZMLP01 > CAZMLP01. The sequence goes on from CAZMLP010000691.1 coordinate 1,697, forward strand.
CGGCGGGTCGCGTCTTCACTTCGGCCTGCCAAACCGTTCCCCATTTCCGCCCTTCGTTCAGAGAACCTTCTTGACGGCTTTTCTTGCGTGAAATGTCCTCTGTTTCCGGGGCGACCGGGATATTGACCATAATAAGAGTTTATTTCGGATAGGAGTCCGGGTATCTTTCCCCAACGTTTTGCCAATCCTGGAAGCTGTGGACTGGCGGGCGCAAGAGCCGTGGCTAACGATCGCGAAAACAACGCGCTTCGGATTCTGATCATCGACGATAGTCGTGAAATCGCCGAGTTGCTTGGCACTTGTCTCGTCGCGCAAGAGGTGCTCACCGAGTCAGCCATCAGCGGAGCCGCCGGAATCGACCTCGCCAAATCAAAACCGTTCGACTTGGCGCTGATCGATCTCGGCCTCCCGGACATGGATGGCCTGGACATCTGCCAGATATTCCGGTCCGACAAGGAGTTGAAGCACATCCCGATCATCATCATGACCGGCCGGCCTGGCACCGAGGAAAAGGTGCGCGCCTTCGAGATGGGCGTGGTGGATTACCTGAACAAGCCGTTTGACTACGCGGAAATGCAGGCGCGGGTCCTCGCCGTCATGCGCCGCAAGCGAACCCAGGACACGCTCGCCGAGGCCTCGCACCGAGAGCGCCAGCACACGTTGCAAGAGATGCGCCGCATCAGCAAGGCGGTGGAGAATGCCAGCGACGCCATTTTCATCACGGACGCCGCCGGGATGCCGGTTTACAACAACGTCGCGTTCCGCGAGCTTTTTGGCGTCAACGCCAAGGACTTGCCGGTTCTGGGCCCCCCCCGCGGCTTGTTCATCCGGCCCGACGCTTGGGACACAATTTGGGAAAGCTGCCTGGCGGGTGACTCTTGGAGTGGCGAGGTGGAATTGCGCGTGCCGCCCCAGTCCGCCATCCCCGCGCTCTGCCGCGCCAACGCAATCCAGGACGAAACCGGGGCTTTTGCCGGCGCGGTGTTCATTTACACGGACATCACCCAGCGCAAACGCCTTGAGCGGGATCTCCTCTATCTGGCCAATCACGATCCCCTCACCCGTCTCGATAATCGTCGCCGGTTCGGCGAGTTCACGGGCGAGGCAGTCGAGGCGGCGCGCCGTGGCGTGGTAAGCTACCTCCTTTATCTCGACCTGGACAATTTCAAGGTGATCAACCACTCCACCGGGCATCCCGGCGGGGACCGCCTGCTGCGGGAAATCGCCGGGCTTTTGCAAGTCGCCGCGCGCTCCGGTGACCGCGTCGCGCGTGTCGGCGACGACGAGTTCGCGCTGTTGCTCACGGACATGGACGCCCGTCAGACCCGGGAGTTCGCGCGCAAGCTGGTGGCCACCCTGGACGAGTATCGCTTTCAGGACGGGCAACGGACCTTTTCCACCACAGCCAGCGTCGGCATTGCCAAGATCGACGGCAAGGCCGCCGCCGAGGAGGTTTTGTCCCAAGCCGCGTCAGCCTGCTACCTTGTAAAGGGGCGTGGCCGGAATGGTTTTGAATTCTTCTCCGGCGACAATGACGAGGTGCGTCGTCTCAGCCAGGAAGCCGAGTGGTCACTCCGTGCCAAGGACGCCATTCGCGGCAACCGGATGGAGCTGTGGCTACAGCCAATCCTCCCGCTGTCCAAGGGGCCGGAGCCGCTGTTTTTCGAGGCCTTGCTGCGGATGCGTGCCCCGGACGGGCAATTGGTCCTTCCGAGTGTGTTTATGCCGGCGGCGGAGCATTTCGGACTCATGCAGGAGCTGGACCAGTTCGTGTTGCAACGGGGCTTTGCCATTCTGCAAGAGGAACCGGCCCTGAACCTGTCCATCAATCTTTCGGCACAAACGCTCAATGACCCCGGCCTGCCCGAGTTCATCGAGCAGCAACTCGCCCGGCATGGGGTTGAACCCCGGCGTGTCTCGTTCGAGGTGACGGAGACCACCATGATTCAGAACCTCGCGCAGGCCCGGGGTCTAATTCAGCGCATCAAGCGGCTCGGCTGCCGTTTCGCCCTGGATGACTTTGGCTCGGGCGCCTCCTCCATGCAGTACCTTCGGGATCTGCCGGTGGATTACCTGAAAATCGATGGCTGTTTCATCAAGGAGATTGACGCGGACCCGGTCTGCCGCGCGCTGGTCAAGTCCATGAACGAGGTGGCCCACACCCTCGGCAAGCAAACCGTGGCCGAGTATGTGGTGAGCGACGGTGTGCTGGAGATCGTTCGCGAGCTGGGCATCGACTACGCCCAAGGCTGGCACATTTGGGAGCCGGCCCCGCCCGATTTGTTTATCAGCCAGGGCATCGAAAACATGATTCTCAAGCGGCGGGCCGCCCTGTCGCGCCCTCAGACCATCTCATAAGTCCACGGCGTGCGCATCTCGCGCGCCAGCAAGTTATTGGCAGCCGGGTCATCAATGATTTTTTCCGCCATCGGATCCCAGCGCACTTTTCGTCCCAGCCGGAGCGAAATCACACTCAAGTGACATACCGTCGCGGAGCGGTGCCCGATCTCCGCGTCACAAATCGGTTGTTTGCGGGAGCGCAGACAGTCGAAGAAATTGCCCATGTGGTTGTCGCTTGCGTAAAGGCGGATGGCGCCGGCGGGCAATGGCTGTTGCAACAGGTCGGGATCGCTCGCCTGGATGTTGCCACGGGTCACCCAAATCCATCCGTTTGCACCGATGAACTTCACGCCGTGCCGATGACCCTCTTTGTTGACGACCCCGCCGCTGGGGTTGTCGTCCGTCGTGCTGCGCGTGGTTTGTGTGACCCCGTTCGGATAAACGAAATCCACATGGAACTGGCTGTGCGCCGTAAAGCCTCCCGGAATCATGTCCACCAGTGGCTTGGCGTTGATCTCCACTGGGCCGCTCCGCTCGAAGCCCGCTCCCCACAAGGCGATGTCGTGATGGTGCGCCCCCCAGTCGGTCATGGTGCCGCCCGAGTAATCCCACCAATAACGAAACGAGAAGTGGCTGCGCTCCTTTACATAACCGCAGAACGGCGTCTGGCCTTGCCAGAAATTCCAATCAAATCCGGCGGGAACCGGTCCGGCGTTGAACGGTCCGAGGCGTGGACCCGCCGGCAACCAGACCTCAATGTGGCGCAGCTTCCCGATCCGCCCGTTGCGGACCAGTTCGCAGGCCAGCCGGAAATTCTTGTCACTGCGCTGCTGGCTGCCGGTTTGCAGGATGCGCCCCGTCTGACGCATCGCTTTGACGATGTGCTTGCCCTCGTCCACGCAAAGGGTCAGCGGCTTCTCGCAGTAAACATCCTTCCCCGCCCTCATCGCCCCGATGGAGATGATCGCGTGCCAATGATCCACCGTGCCGCAAATGATCGCGTGAAGATCACGGCGCTCCAGCACTCGGCGAAAATCGTGGTAAGTAGCGGCCTCCGGCCAGGTTTTTTTTGCGGCGGCCAGGTGGCTCTCGTCCACGTCGCAAAGGGCGACCACGCGGCCGAACTTCGCCGCCAGCGTGGCGTCGTAACGCCCTTGTCCACCGCACCCGATGAGCGCGATGGCCGGCTGGTCATTGGGAGAAGGGACCGAAGTGGCCGCGCGAGCGGTTTCCTCGAGACACCATTTTGGCAACGTGGACGCGGCGGAAAGCGACGCGGCGGATTGAAGAAAACGACGGCGGGTGAAACGACCGGAGGATCGGGTTTTCATAGGAGTGGAATTAACCTAGAGATTTCTCGCCGTTTTTGCCACCCTATTCGACGGTGCCAATCGTCTTTAAGTTCCCAAACTCGATGCAACCGTTCCGG
>CAZMLP010000692.1:0-2279 GCA_964566745.1 uncultured Verrucomicrobiota bacterium
TCCGTCCATAAGTGAGCATGCCTGCCGCCGCCATCGGGTCACCCCGTGTGACCGTGGACGGGAAGTTCTTCCGTCTGGGGGAAAAGAAATTTTTCCCCAAGGGCGTGTCTTACGGGCCGTTTCCGCCGAACGCGGAGGAGGACCATTTCGCCACGCGCGAGCGGACGGCGGCGGACTTCAAGCTCATTCGCGAGCTGGGGGCCAATCTGCTGCGGGTGTACCACGTTCCACCCAAGTGGTTGCTCGACCTCGCGGCGGAGCACGCTTTGCGGCTGCTGATCGACATTCCTTGGAACAAGATGGCTTGTTTCCTGGACAGCCGCGCCGGACGGGACGAGGCGCGCAACGCCGTGAGACTGGCGGTGGGATTTTGCTCCGCGCACCCGGCGGTGTTCGCCTTCAGTGTGGTGAACGAGATTCCGGCGGACATCGTGCGCTGGAGCGGGGCGCGGGCGGTGACCGATTTCATCGAGGAACTGGTGAGCCTGGCCAAGGGAATTGATCCCGAATGTCTTTGCACTTTTGGCAATTTTCCCACCACGGAGTTCCTGAACCCGCAGAACGTCGATTTTTACTGCTTTAACGTTTACCTGCACGAACTGAAACCGTTCGAGAGTTACCTGGCGCGGTTGCAGATGCTGGCCGAGGTGAGGCCCCTGATGCTCGGGGAATTTGGCATCGATTCCCTGCGGGAAGGGGAGGCAGTCCAGGCGGAAACTCTCGCCTGGCAGATTCAAGCCGTGTTTCGAGGCGGACTGGCGGGCGCCGTGGTGTACAGCTTCACGGACGAGTGGTATAAAGATGGTCGCATGGTGCAGGACTGGGCCTTCGGGCTCACGACCGCCACGCGCCGGCCGAAAGAGGCTTACCAAGCGGTGCAGCGGGTTTTTCGCTCGGCGCCCTATTTCCCATTGGAATGCTACCCGATGGTTTCCGTGGTGGTGGCCAGTTACAACGGCGCGCACACGCTCAAGGCCTGTTTGGAATCGCTCGAGCGGCTGAATTACCCGGCCTACGAGGTGATTCTCGTCGATGACGGCTCGACCGACCAGACACCCTCCCTCGCGGCCAAGCATCCCAAAACACGATATATTCGCCATGAATTGAACGCCGGGCTTTCGGTGGCGCGCAACACGGGCATCACCGCGGCGCGCGGGGAGATTGTCGCCTTTACCGATGCCGACTGTCGCGCGGACGAGGACTGGTTGTTCTATTTGGTGGGCGACCTGTTGCGGGACAAATTCGCCGGCATTGGCGGGCACAACCTGCTTCCGCCGGAGGATTCCTGGATTGCCGCCGCCGTGATGGTGTCGCCCGGCGGCCCGGCGCATGTGATGTTGACCGACCGGGTGGCCGAGCACATCCCCGGTTGCAACATGGCCTTCTACAAATGGGCTCTGGTGAACGCCGGATGTTTCGACCCCATCTTCCGTAAAGCGGGAGACGACGTGGACATCTGCTGGCGCATTCAGCAGCGTGGCGGCCAGATCGGCTTCAGCCCGGCGGGTTTTGTCTGGCACTACCGGCGCTCGGCCGTCAGTGATTATCTCAAGCAGCAGTATGGTTACGGCGAGGCGGAGGCGATGCTGGTCCACAAGCACCCGGAATACTTCAACTCCATTGGCGGCAATCTGTGGCATGGGCGCATTTATTCGCCGGCGCGGCTGGGTATCTTCTTCCGGCCGGCCATGATCTATCACGGGCTGTTTGGCACGGGGCTGTTCCAGGCGCTTTACTCCCCGCCCCCCACCGGCTTGCTCACGGTGGTCACTAGCGTCGAATACCACGCGCTGGTCACCGCCCCCCTTTTCGTGCTCTCGGCGCCGTTCGGGTTTATCACGCCTGTGGCGGTAACCAATCTCGCCTTGGTGCTCGCGGTGTGCATCATCGCCGCCGCGCAGGCGAACTTGCCGCGGAACAAGAAACGTTTCTGGTCGCGGCCTTTGGTCGCTCTGCTCTTCTTTCTGCAACCGGTTGTGCGCGGCTGGGCGCGGCACAAGGGCCGGTTGGGCGCCCACCAAGCCCCTTTGATTGCCCATGAGAACCTCAACTCGGTCAGCCAGGAGGAAGGCGCGCGCAGCTTGGAGCAGGCGCTTTATTGGGCGGAGCATGGGATGGAACGCTTGCGCTTTTTAACGAGCGTGCTGGAGCGGCTCGACCGCCAGGGCTGGCAGAACAGGACCGACACCGGCTGGAACAATTATGACGTGGAGATTTCCGGATCGCGCTGGAGCCGCTTGCGGTTGACCACCGTGGCCGAGGCGCACAAAGGGGGAACG
>CAZMLP010000693.1:0-14422 GCA_964566745.1 uncultured Verrucomicrobiota bacterium
ATGCTCCCAGCGGGGGCCGACCCAAATCACACCCCGGCGAGGGGGGTAGCCCCAGTGGCCACGTGACCAAACCCACCGGCCACGCCACTCCCAGTAACCGCCAACCCAAATATATCCCGGGCCCGGCATGATGGGGCGAACCTCCACTATCGGGGCGGGAGGAGCTTGTTGCACAATAATTTGCGGAGGCGGGGCGCTGGCCACCACAGTCGCATCAGGAGGCGGGGGGGCAGGAGCGGGCGCCGGAGTTGGAACCGGCGCCGGCGCGGGCACGTAAACGGGGGCGGGGGCCGGTGGTGGCGGCGCTTGAACGTAAACCGGTGCGGGCGGGGGTGGCGCCTGCACATACACTGTTGCCGGGCGATGGTGATAATACCCCTCGTGAACCTCGCAACCGGTCAATGCAAGCAACGCGCCCGCCGCCAGTGAGCCGGTTAAACAAACACGATAAACATTCATTTTTAAGCTTTCCCGCCAACGGCGCGGCCCAATTTTAAACTCCGCCATTTCCCGGGCGGGCTCGCCACGCCTTCGGCGATCCATTCCCGGCGATTCTGCCGCCGGATAACTCGATCCCGAGTTACGCTGGATTAGACGAGGTGTAGGCTAACTCAATTCAGTAGTCAAATTGATGCTGTTAATTGCCTCCATGGGAAGAACTTCTGGTTAAGCGGGGTGGGCGGGGCAGGGCACAGTCGAAAGGCAATCTCTCTGAAAGAAGCGAAAATATCACGCTTTCCGCAATAATATTGCCATTTGCCCGGACCCCGCTTTAACGCGCTTGAAACCAAGCGTTGTCCGCCGGGGGCAAACTATTGGGAGTCAGGGTTGATTTTCGCGGCCGCGAGCACCGTTGCGGCTGTTTCCTCCAAATCAAGCATCCCGCCCCCGGACTGATTGGCGCTTTTGAGCTTGGCAACCAGTTGCGCCAAGCCTTGGTTGGCGAATGCGATGGCTTCCTCAAAAGTCACGGCCTTGCCATCGGGATGTTGCGGGCCGAGCACGGGCTCAAAGCCCGGCAAAGTCTCGACGTTGCGCAACACCAAATGCACGCCGGTGATGGTGCTTCGAAACACCCGGTAATCGCACGCGGGAGGCGGGGGCAGGGTGAGCAAACGGAGTTTGGCTGGTTCGCCACGCGACTTGGCCAATTGCTCCAATGCCTTGGCCACCGCCCCGGTCCGGTCGCGAATGAGTTGCGCGGCCTCGCTGGCCAGCCGGGCGAGCGTGTCGGCGGGATGGGCCGCGTCCGTCATGGGGTGGCGGGACTGGGCGGGGTGGCCGGTTTGGCTTGAACGGTGTTAAACGCCTGCAAGGTCGCCTTCAAATCCGCGATGGTCTGCGCGAGCTCGTTATTCGTCAGAACGTCCACGGCGGAGCGCGCCTCCAGCGGCCCGAGATTGGTCAGCGAGTTGACTATTTTGCCAACGACGGCAATCGCCAGCTCGTTCATCGCCTGCTGGTTGGCCACGGCGTTTTGCTGCGAGAGGTTCGTGTTTGCGATGGTGTTGCTGTAAGCAAGGTTCGAGAGCATCGCGGGCTGCTCGCCGACGGATTTCAGGTTGGTGATGGCGAGCGACTGAATCACGCTGTCCGGCAACTGGTTGTTGGGAAGCTCAGGCATAAGGAGTGGATGTTAAGTTATAAATTCAGGCGGAAGTTTTCGGGGCGGCGGCGCTTGACATCAGGCTTTGATCCAGGCGATCGAGCAGTTGCAGCGAGCGCTCGACCTGCCCCTCCACGTCGGTTCCGGCGGGCGGGTTGGCCAGCAGCAACTTGATGCACCGGCCGGTCACCGCGAGGCGGATCTGGTTAATCGCCTGTTGCTGCGCGATGAGCATCTGCTGCTGAAGATTGTTGTGAAAGACCTGGTTGGCGAGGGCGAGATTGGCCAGGATCGCGGGCTGCTCGCCGATTGATTTCGCGTTGCTGATCGCGATGGCCTCGACGATGGCGGGTGGCAGTGATCCCTCGGGCGGAGGGGCTTGGGTGCTGGACAGTTCAGCCATGTTCTAACAGGCGTTAAAGGTTTTTCCTCCCTACTGGCAGGTGAGTATTGAACGGGAACAAAGATGTCGGAACCACGATTTCATCGCAAGCCAAAAGCGGCGTGCGATCAGGAAATTTAGATTGGCCCGCTTTTTAGCGAAATTTTAAACCGCATTCCTTACGTCTCGCGGATAATTTCCCGGACTGTTACCAATGCGCATGCCCATGCAATTTGCCGCCCAGTTTTGCTTGTTGTTCTTTTTGGCAACGGGCGCCAACCGTGTTGCCGCCGAAACCGTTCCGGGCGTGGTGATCCATCATCAACCGGCGGCCGCGCAAATTTATCTCGGCTCGCCGAGCCTGGCAGTGCTTGCGAATGGTCGTTACGTGGCCTCGCATGATTTCTTTGGCCCTGGCTCGAACAATGACCGCACCGCGGTTTATGACTCGGCGGATCGCGGCGCGACGTGGCGACGGTTGACGGAGATTCAAGGGCAATGGTGGTCCACACTTTTCACCCATCGCGGCGCGCTCTACCTGATTGGCACGAGCCGGCAGGACGGCTATTGCGTCATTCGCCGCTCGACCGACGGCGGCCAAAACTGGACCGAGCCGGCCGACGCCAAGCACGGTTTGCTGCTCGGGGATGCCAAATATCATTGCGCGCCGGTGCCGGTGGTGGAGCACAATGGCCGACTTTGGCGCGCGATGGAGGATGTGATGGGGCCGGGCGGCTGGGGTAGCAACTTTCGCTCGTTCATGATGTCCGTGCCGGTGGAAGCCGACTTGCTCGACGCGGGCCAGTGGACTTTCAGCAATCGACTTGGTCGCGATCCTCAATGGCTTGACGGCAAGTTTGGCGGATGGCTGGAGGGCAACGCGGTCATCACTCCAGAGGGGCGTGTGGTGAACATTTTGCGCGCCGATTACCGCGCGGGGAACGAGAAGGCGGCAATGATCCAAATTAGCGAGGATGGTCGCGTCGCCTCGTTCGATCCGGTGACCGGGTTCATCGACTTTCCGGGCGGCTGCAAAAAGTTCACGATCCGGCGAGATCCCAAGGGCGCGTATTGGTCCCTCGCCAACTTCGTTCCAGAGGGCGAGCGACGCGGCAATCCGGAGCGAACCCGCAACACGCTGGCGTTGATTCGCTCCACCGACCTTAAGAAATGGGAGGTGCGCGCGATTCTATTGCACCACGGCGATCCGGCCCGGTTTGGTTTCCAATACGTGGACTGGCAGTTCGAGGGGAACGACATCATCGCGGTTGTCCGCACCGCTTTTGACGACGACACGGGCGGCGCGCACAACCAGCACGACGCGAATTTCATCACGTTCCAACGGTTTCAGAATTTTCGGAGTCTTCAGACGGCGGGTGTTCGGTGAGCCGACGCCAGGCGCAGATTGTTGAAGTTGCATTGATGCTTGACCGCGCGGGGGCCAACCCTAGCATCGCCCCCCGGCGTTGGTTGAACTCATGAAAGCGATTCTGGCTCTCGAAGACGGCACGGTGTTTCACGGTCAGGCTTTTGGCGCGCGCGCCACGGCCCGCGGCGAGGTTTGTTTCAACACCTCCATGACCGGCTACCAGGAGATCCTCACGGATCCCTCCTACAAGGGCCAGATTGTCACGATGACCTACCCGCTCATCGGCAACTACGGCGTGAACCGGCAGGACATCGAGTCGTGGCGGCCGCACGTCGCGGGTTTTGTGGTGCGAGAACTCTCGCCGGTGGTGAGCAACTGGCGCGCGGATTTCTCGCTGGCGGAGTACTTGGAGCAGAACGGCATTCCCGGCATCCAAGGCATCGACACGCGCGCGCTGACGAAGAGGTTGCGCGTGAGCGGCGCGTTGAAAGGCCTGGTGTCAACCGAGGGCTTGTCCGAGACCGAGGCGGTGACGGGCGCGCGCGAATGGCCCGGCCTCGTGGGCGTGGATTATGTGAAGGAAGTCACGCACAAGGAAGCTTTCGCGTGGGACGAGAAGGACGAGCAGAGCGGCAGTTTCCGGCTTGTGACCGGCAACACCGTGAGCGCCGAAGCCGCGCGGAACGCGCGCGACCCCCTGCGCCCGGCGGACATTCCCATTGTCGCTTACGATTTCGGGATGAAGTACAACATCCTGCGCCGGTTGCGACAACGCGGCTTCAAGGTGCAGGTGGTGCCCGCGACGACTCCCGCCGCCGAGGCGTTGAAGTACAAGCCGGCGGGGATTTTCCTCTCGAACGGCCCGGGCGATCCCTCCGCCTTGCCTTACGCGACTCAAGCCGTGACGGACTTGCTGAAAACCGGTGTCCCGATCTTCGGCATTTGCCTGGGACATCAGATTCTCGGGCAGGCTTTTGGGGGCAAGACGTTCAAACTCAAATTCGGGCATCGCGGCGGCAACCAGCCGGTGAAGGACCTTGAGTCCGGTCGCGTGGAAATCACCTCGCAGAACCACGGGTTCGCGGTGGACGCCGATTCCTTGCCCGCGGATGTCTCGGTCAATCGCATCAACCTGAACGACCGGACGGTCGAGGGGATGCGGCACAAGAACAAGCCGGTCTTCTGCGTGCAATACCATCCCGAGGCCTCCCCGGGGCCGCACGATTCCACGCCGCTCTTCGACGAGTTCCGCGCGCTGGTGGAGAAGCGAGGTTAAACTCCGGTCTCCTGGCTAAATCATTTCTGATCGTAAAACCGCCACTGCGATTGAAAATCGCGAGTGAGGTTTTGTTTCGTGAGGTCGGCGCGGATCATTTCAATGGGAATCGTGTTCTCGCGCAGAATCGCGTCGTGGAACTCGCGGGCGGTCATTTTGCCGGAGGCGACCAGTTCCTTGCTCAGCGCGCGGATTTGCAGGCCACCCAGCATGTAAGCGGCCTGGTAAAGCGGGCCGTAATCGCCCGCCACGGAACGGCGCACCTCGGCGGTGGCGTTGCGGCGCTCATGCCCCACGCGGTCCACGAGGAAATCAATCGCCTCCTGCGCGGTCATTTTGCCGAGGTGGAAATTGAGCGAGAAAATGATCCGCGCGCAACGGTGCGTGCGCCAGAACAGCGCGCCGACGCGGTCCTCGGGGGACTTTTGAAAGCCGAGGTCCCACAGGAGCATTTCCCAATAGAGCGCCCAGCCCTCGACCAAAAACGGGGTGCGGAAAACACGACGCTGCGTGTTGTAACGCTCCGACATGAAAATCTGGAGGTGATGACCCGGAATAACCTCGTGCAAAACCGTCGCCCGGCTGAAATGAATGTTGTTCCCGCGCAGGCTCATCGCCTTGTCCTCCTGGCTCATCGTGTCCGTGGGGAACGAGACGGAGATCACCTCGCCGCCGGTGAAATAGGGCGTCACCTTTTGCCGCTCGGGCGTCATCATTTCAATGCGCCAGACCTCTTTGCAAAGTTCCGGCACCGTGACGAGATTGCGGTCCTCCACAAACTTGGTCGCCTCCAGCACGAGCTCGCGGATTAGCTCCGGCTGGTCGCCCGGCTTGCGGTACTGTTTGTTCACATGGTCGAGCGCCTTGCGCCAGTCGTCGCCGAAGCCGAGGTCGCGCGCGACTTTCTTCCACTCCGCCTCGCACCAGGCGAACTCCTTGTTCGCGATGTCGATCAACTCTTCGGGAGTGTAAGGAATCATCTCGCTCGCGAGGGCGTCCAGCAACGCGTCGCGGCCGATGGGGTCGCCCGTGACCGGCTCGTCCTCGCCGTCATTCACGCCGACAATCTTCTTTTTGAGGAACTGGCCGTATTCGTAGAGGTCTTTGTCGGCCTTCTCGAACGGCTGCTTCAGCCACCAGGAAAATTCGGGATCATATCCGGCGCGGAAACCGTTCCAGTTCCGGAGCGTACGGCGCAACTCCTCCTCGAGGCGCGCGGCGCGGCGCGCCAGCACGCGATTTTGGGTGTTGGTGGCGGATTCCTTGCTGTCCTTCAACTCCTTCTCCAGTTCCTCGCGGATTTTCTTCACCGCGTCGGAGACTTTCACCAGTGTTTGCGCGGCAGCAGGCGGATCGGCCCAAACCATGCGGCGGCGGGTTTCCTCCAGGCCCATAATGTCGTCCGCGAAAGGCAGAAAACGCGCGACCTCGGCGTTCTTTTTGCGCTCGTGCTCCAGCTCTTGCGTCTCGAATTTCAGCTTGGCGCGCAACAGGAGGAAATCGATTTTGTCGGCCTGCGTTAGCGAGTCGAAATTCACCGTGTCGAGGCGGCGGGTCGTGTCGAGGTAGAAGCGCTGCATCCGCTCGCGCTGATGAGTGGAAAGCTCCCCCACCTCTGACCGGCCGAGCGCGTCCTCGTCCGTGTGATAACGCTCGATGATGCCGCGCATGAGACTCAGCGAGGCGTCATTGGCGTCCACCTTGGCGGAAGACGCCACGTCTGCCGCCGCAAGAGACAATGGCAGGAGCGTGACGCAAACGAGCGCGAGCAGGGTCTTCATATTATTGATAACGGTCGGGGTCGAGCAGCGTCAGGTCGATGGCGGGTCGCTCGCCTGACAAGATTTCCGCGACGAGCTTGCCCGTGATTGGGCCGAGACTCAATCCCATCATCGCATGACCAGTCGCAATAGTGAGGTTCGCGTAACGGGTGGTCCGGCCCAGATAGGGCAGGCCGTCGGGCGAGCAGGGGCGCAACCCGCGCCACGGCTGGATGCCCGCGAAATCGGCGGGGGTAAATTCGGGGTAGTACGAGGGCACGGCCCTGATGATGCCGCGCACGCGCACCGGGTTGATTTCCTCGTTCAGTCCGGCGATCTCCATGGTGCCGCCAAAACGAAGCGCGCCGCTCATCGGCGTCACGGCAATGCGCGCCTCGGTGAAAATAGAGCAGATCTCGGGAAGCTGCCGTGGTTTTGGCAGGGTGAGGCTATAGCCCTTGCCGGCTTGCATCGGGATTCTCAGGCCCAAGTCCCGCGCCACTACCGGCGACCACGAGCCGCCGGCCAGCACATACTCGTCCGCCGCGAGTTCCCCCTGCGAGGTGCGCGCGGCCTCGACTTGACCGTTCGCAACGCGCCAGCCCGTGACCTCGGTGTCCCAGGAAAATGTGGCACCGAGCGCGTCCAATTGCCTTTGCAACCCGGCCATGAAACGGCCCGGCGTAAGGTGACAATCCTTTGGAAAATAAACCGAGCCCGCGACAGTCATCGTCACGTTGGGGTCGAGCTTCGACGTGGCGGTCGCGTCCAGCACCTCGGCGGGGATGCCGAGCCGGTTTGCCTCGGTCGCGGTTTTGGCCTCCTCGTCGAGGGCATGCTGGGTTTTGCAAAGCATGACGAGGCCCTTTTTCACCAGGCCAAAGTCATTGCCGGGCAGGGTGGACAATTCCTCGAAGCAGGCGCGGCTGGCGAAGCTTAAGTCGCGCAAGACGGGCGCGGAACGGCGAACGTGCTCCGGCGTGGCGGCGCGCCAGAACTTCAATCCCCAATCGAGCAGGTCGCGGTCAAGGCGCGGCTTGATGTAGAACGGGCTTTCGGGATTCCACATCCACTTGAGGCCGAGCGCGACCATGCCAGGCGCGGCGAGCGGAATGAAATGGCTCGGGACAATCATGCCCGCGTTGCCAAAGGAGCAACCGTCGTGCAGCGCGGGCGCGCGGTCGATCACCGTGACGCGGAAACCCCGGCGCGCGGCGTAATAGGCGGCCGAGAGGCCGATGACTCCGGCGCCGACAATAAGAACATTTTTGGCCATGCCAGCGGATTAGGTCCGAATACCCCAGCAGAAGGGATCGGCGTCGTCGAGCAAGAGGATGGCTTCGCCGTTCACATGCGCGCGGCCGGTGATGGTGGGAAGGACGTGCTCGCCCGCGAGTTGATAGAAACCGGTGAAGACGGTGCCGAGAATGCTCTCCTGCACCCACGGCTCGCCCGGCGCCAGCTTGCCGTCCGCGGCAAGGCAGGCGAGCTTCGCGCTGGTGCCGGTGCCGCAAGGCGAGCGATCGTATGCCTTGCCGGGGCAAAGCACAAAGTTGCGCGAACTGGCGCGCGGGTTTTTGGGCGGCCCGAACAGCTCGACATGGTCCACGTTGGGAAAACCCGCCGCGTTCACCGCTTGCCGCACGCGCCAGGTGTAATCAGTGAGTTTTTCCACGTTCGCCAATTCAAGCGACTGGCCGTGCTCGCCGACCAGAAAAAACCAGTTGCCGCTCCACGCGACATCCCCCGTGACTGAACCGATGCCGGGCACCTCCACATTGACGGCCTTGGCATGCCGGTGACTTGGGACGTTCGCAACCGAGACACTGCCATCGTGGTGAAGGGTGGAGGTCACGACGCCGACCGGGGTTTCAATGCGATGCGAACCAGGGAGGATTTTCTGGAGATGGGCGAGCGTCGCCACGAGGCCAATCGTGCCGTGGCCGCACATGCCGAGAAAGCCGACGTTGTTGAAAAAAATCACCCCGGCGACGCACGTTTTATCGGCAGGCTCGACCAGCAACGCGCCCACCAGCACATCCGATCCGCGCGGCTCGTTCACGACGGCGGAACGGAAAGAATCGTGTTGCGCGCGAAAGATTTTCAACTGCTCCGAGACGGAGCCGGGGCCGAGATCCGGCCCGCCGCCAATCACGACACGTGTCGGCTCGCCACCCGTGTGCGAGTCAATAACCTGGATTTTCTTCATGAGAAAAGCGCTGCTTAACGAATCAACGCCTTGGCGCTTTCGGCAACTTGGGCCGGTTGTCCATGCCGTGATGAATGATCTTGAGGATTCGTTTGCGCTCGTCACCCGTCAAAGTGAGGCGGGGGGCGCGCACCCATTCCTTGCCGAGGCCGCATTCTTGCACGGCCAGCTTGATGTATTGGACAAATTTAACGTGGACATCAAGGTGCAGCAACGGAGTGAACCAGCGGTAAATTTCCCGCGCCTTTTCCCACTCGCCGCGCCGCGTGAGCTCCCAAAAATACTGGTTCTCCTCCGGAAACGCAATTCCCGACCCGGCCACCCAGCCGTCAATGCCGAGGATGGCGCACTCGAGCGCCAGGTCATCCACGCCGGTAAAGATGGCGTAGCGGTCGCCCACGGTGTTGTGCAGATCAGTGATGCGGCGGGTGTTGCCGGAGCTTTCTTTCAGCGCGACAAAGTTTTTAACATCGGCCAGCTCGGCGAACATTTCCGGCGTGATGTCGTTCCCGTAACTGATCGGGTTGTTGTAAATCATGATCGGCAGGCCGGTCGATTTGGCCACCGCCTCAAAATGGGCAAGGGTCTCTCTCGCGTCGCCCTTGTAAATCATCGCGGGCATGAGCATGACACCGCTTGCTCCAAGCCGCTCGCAATCGCGCGTGTATTCGATGGCGGCAGCGGTGCTGGTCTCCGCCACGCCACTGAGGACAGGCACGCGGCCATTTGCGACCTTCACGGCCAGTTCCACCACGCGGCGCTTTTCCTCGGGGGCCAGGGATTGGTTTTCTCCCAGCGAGCCGCACATGATGAGGCCGGTCACGCCGGAATCGATCAGGGTGTCGAGATGGCGCGCGGTTGACTCGAGATCGAGCGATTGGTCCCGGTTGAGCTGGGTGGTGACGGCGGGAAAAACGCCCTGCCAATATGGTTTCATACGTCCGGCAATCATGCCGGGCGCGGTTCATGGGAGCTTGGCGAAAATTATCAGGGCAAGGCGGGAAACAAGCACACTGGAGAGAGGATCACTCGCTCGCGAGACCTCCCCCCGGGGTAAAAAACGGCGCGGTATTGTCCCGCGCCGTCTGTTTTCGAGGTCTGCCTTAACCGAACAGCCTATTACCGGTTACTGGGAAACAGTTGTCCGGAGAGGCGTTGCGCCTCGCGCAGGTGTGCCTGGAGCTTGGGCAGCGTCTCGGAGGCAAACGCCTTCAAGTCCGCATCATCCAGTTCCTGCGAGGCACGAGTGAACAATGCGACCGCCTCATGATGGTCGGCGACCATCTTTTTCAAGAACGCCTGGTCGAATTCAGCGCCATTCAAATGCTCGAATTTCTCGAGGTTAAAATGCCCGGATTTGTCCAATTTGTCCTTCAGATTATCGCGCCCGGCTTTCGTGGTCTTGTCAGGCTCGACAGGCGGGACATCCGAGACCGCCTGGGCGCCGCGGGCATTTTCTTTGCCCGGGCCCCCCACCACGGAGACAGTGTCATTGAACGATTTCCGCACCGCGACATCGTCCGGCAAGCTGATTCCCTTTTGCTTCGCCAGCGTGGCGAGGCGGTCGTTGGCCTGTCGATGATCCATCACCAAACGGGAGGCGAAGGTTTTCACCTCGGCGTTCTCCGCCCGGTCTTGCGCGACCTTGCCGAGCTTGATTTCCTTCATTCCCGCCATCGAGGCTTTGTGCACAAAATGCGCCCCGGTCAATTTGGCGTTCAATTCCTCATGATGCGCCTTGGGCGGATAATCGTCCGCGCGAGCCGCGAGAGTGAGTGCCACGCAGGTGGCAAGCGTCAACGTCTGAACAAGTTTTAGTTGTCGAGTTTTCATGTTGTTTTGTGTTTAGGTTTCAACCGGCGTGAGAGGCAATCCAGCCAATCGCGCTTCCACAATGCAGTCCCTGATCGTTCCGCCCATCGGACTGCATCCACTTGGTTTTCCTTTAAGCCTAGGACGTGCCAGCGCCAATGCGTTGCTCGCGAGCGGTTTGCAAAGGGGACCAGCCCGGACGCGGTTGCGAAGTGCAAATGAGGCGACGCAATTCGCCCGTGCCGCGGACTTTTCGCCGGTTTCCTCCTTGCCATCGTCGGATAGGGCAGCTTTATTCCGGCGTCGCGCGACCCGGTGGTTGCACGACGCCAAGCAGCCCAATCGCCATGCCCATCATTCAAGTCGAGGGTTTGACCAAAGAATTTCGGACCTACAAAAAGCAGCCGGGTCTGGGCGGCGCGCTCAAAGGATTGTTCCATCGCCAATACGAGCGCACGGTGGCGGTGAACGACCTGCGCCTCTCCATCGAGGAGGGTGAGTTCGTCGGTTTTCTTGGACCCAACGGGGCGGGCAAGACCACCACACTCAAGATGCTCGCCGGTCTGCTTTATCCCTCCAGCGGCAACGCGACAGTGATGGGTTTCGTTCCGTGGAAGCGTGACGACGGATATCGACGGCAATTTGCCTTGTTGCTGGGGCAAAAAAACCAGCTCTGGTGGGATCTTCCAGCGCGCGAATCCCTTGAATTGAACGCGAAAATTTACGGCATTCCGCGCGAGGATTTCGAGCAGACGGTCAAGGAAATGACGTCGCTGCTGGGCGTGAGCGAGAAGCTAAGCGTGATGGTGAGGGAGCTTTCGCTCGGCGAGCGGATGAAAATGGAATTGACCGCCGCATTGCTTCATCGGCCGCGAGTGCTGTTCCTCGACGAGCCAACCATTGGCCTTGATGTTGTCTCGCAAAAGGCGGTGCGCGGATTTTTGCGCGAGTACAACGCGCGGCACAAAACCACGATCATTCTCACCAGCCATTACATGGCGGACATCCAGGAGTTGTGCGAAAGAGTGGTGATCATCGACCACGGCAGGTTGACGTTCGACGGCCCCCTGACCGAGGTGGTGGACAAATTCGCGGACGCGAAAATCCTGACGGTTCATTTCGGTTCCGGCGCGGTGCGCCCGGACTATGATTTTAGCCGTTTTGGTGAGGTGCTGTGCCGCGAGCCATCCGAAGTGAAGGTGAAGATATCGCGCGACCGCGTGGTGCCCGTGTGCAAGGCGTTGCTCGATGAATTTCCGGTGTCGGACATTGACATCCAGGAGATTCCCATTGAGGAAGTGATAGCGCGTGTTTTTGCGGAGGGGAAGGCCGGGTGAAGCTCCCGACTCGCGAGGAAATCAATGCTCCCGACTCGCTCGACGAGTAGTCGTAAGCGTAACGCCGTGTGCCTCTTGACAAAGGAACGGCGGAGGGAGTCGTAAGTATCGTAGCATATTTGCTACGACGGTTATGATGCGGCCTGTCGTTGCAGGTGCAACTGCGCCTCGGCCCAAGCCGCTGGGGTGACTTCCGGGATTTGCCAGTTGGTCATGACCGGCAGGCGGGTGAGGAGGTCGCGCAGATAGGCGTAAGGATCGATCCCGCGCCGGCGGCAGCTTTCAATAATGGTGTAGAGGATGGCCCCGCGATCCCCGGCCTCGGCATCGCCAATGAACAGCCAGTTCTTTTTTCCCAAGGCCGTTGGGCGAATGGCGTTCTCGACGAGGTTGTTGTCGATTTCCACTCGGCCATCGTCCAGATAAACGACGAGCGTCGGCCACTGGCCCAAGGCGTAATCGATGGCTTGGCCGAGCAGGCTTTGCGGCAAATGCCTGCCACCAGCCTTGAGCCGGACCAGGGCTTTTTGGATCCGTTCGACAAGAGGACGGCTCTGGTGGGCGCGCACCGCCACCCGCAAGCGTGGCCCGGCTTGGTGTTCCCTTAGCTTTGCCTCGATCCGATAAAGATGCTGGATTTGTCGCAGGAGCCAGCCAGCGGTCCGGGGCGACTCTGCCAAGGCGTCGTGGAACTTCCTGCGCGCATGCGCCCAGCAACCCGCCAGCGTGACACCTTGGCGCCGGGCGGCAAAAGCGGGATAGGCGCTGTAGCCGTCGCATTGGAGCGTGCCGGTGAAGTTCACCGGGATGAGGTTTTCCAGGCAAGCGGCGGCCCGGCTGGTCTCCCAGCCAAAGACCACATCTCCGCCGGGCCGGCTGCACGTCCACAAGAAGCCTTGCTTGGTGGTTCCGTGGCCGGGAGCCAGATACTCCACCGGTGTCTCGTCCACCTGCACATAGCCGCCAGCCATTACCCCGGTGCGGATCGCTTCGTAAACCGGTCGCAACCAGTCGGCGGCCAACTCCACCCACCGGGCCAACGTCTGCCGGGGCAAATGCACTTGGTGTCGCTGGGCGAAAATCTGCTCCTGCCGGTAGAGCGGCAGATGGTCGCAGTATTTGCTAACCACGATCTGCGCGAGCAAGCCGGGCGCGGGCAGGCTGCGGTCCAGTAACCGCTCCGGCAAAGGGGCGATTACCGGAGCCGCCTCCACCGCCACCCGGTGCACATACTTGCGGCGAATGGTCCGGCGGCGCAGGAACCGGCCCGGCTCGTAGTCCAGTTGTTCGCTCACCTCCTGCCCGATGCAGCGCCACTGTTCCGGCTGCGCCTTCACCGGTTCGGGATCAATCACCTCTTCCACCACCGGCAGGTCCTCCGGCAGCCGGGGCGCGCGGTCTTTCGGAGTGCGGTGGCTGCGTTCCTTGGCCGGGATCACCGCTGGAACCGCGCTGGCCGGGGGATTGGTTGGCAGTTGCAGAAGCAGTTCCAATTGGGCCGGGTCCAGTTGCTCGCTGCTGGAGCCGAAGCAGCGCTTGACCAGCAGGTCGATCTTTTGCCGCAAGAGCGCGTTCTCCTGGCGCAACTCATTGACCGCCTGGAGCAGTTCCTTTTCGCGTGGCGTCATCCGTTGCGTTTACTGACGCGCCACCGGCGAAATGGTTTCAATTTTTCGCCAGTTATTTTCACGCCGCGCGCTCGTACCACGGGCGCAGCTTGCCGCCGCGCAAATCCACCCCGTCGGTCAGCAGCGCCAAGGCCTGCGGCGTCAAACTCAGCTTGGTCACGCCTGGCTCCAAATGCTTGGGCCACGAAAACGTCCCTTCCTCCAGTCGTTTGGTCAGCACCCACAGGCCCGTGCCGTCCCAGCAAAGGATTTTGATCCGCGTGTGCCGCCGGTTGGTGAACACGAACAGCGTGCCGGTGCGCGGGTCCTCGCCCAGCTTTTCCGTCACCAGGGCATGCAGCCCGTTGAAGCTCTTGCGCAGGTCGCACGGCTCCACCGCCACAAACACCCGCAAACTCCCGGAAAAACTCAGCATGGCATTTGCAGCGCCCGCACCAGCGCCGCCGCCAGCGGAACTTGTCTGGCGTCCACCAACTCGGCTTGGACCCCGCCCGGCAATTGGAGCAGCAAGGCCGCACCGTTCGTTGCCGCCGGAACCTGCGCCTGCTCCACCACCGCCTCCAGCCACTTGGACGGGCCGGGAGTTGGGACCGGACGCCTGGCTGTGCGCCGCCGTTGCTGCACCCAACCGGCGAAGGTCTGGTATTTGATCCCGGCCAACTCGGCGAACTTGGCGGCGCTCAGTCCGCTGCGCTCGAACTCGGCCAGCAGGCTTTCCCGCCGGGTGGCAGAGGTCCGCATCCGCCCCCTCGTGTCGGTCTTGATGAGCTCTCCTCCCGCCCCCGTCGTAGATGTCATAGCCCCTATGCTACGACACTTATGATGCCGCCAAACAGAGGCGCTTGGCGTTCTTTCAATTACCCACATCTCCTTTGGCCAGGAGGTAGCCGAGATGGATGTCGGTTAGGCGGGAGATTCCACGCCACATGACCGTGTTGCCCGGTGGACCATCAGAGGCCCGCGCCAGGTAACCGCCCAACTGGGCCACTTTTATCAAGTAGTGGCCCAGGCATCGCTGGCATCCCTCGTCGCCCGGACCAAAG
>CAZMLP010000694.1:0-4767 GCA_964566745.1 uncultured Verrucomicrobiota bacterium
ATCACCAACGGCGGCAACCGTCCGTCCGCGAACACCAAGCCAAGGCGGTGTGACATGACCACCGCCCGTTTATTTCGTGTGGCGGCGGAGTTTCACCCGGTGCGTTGGAGCTGCCGGCCGTATTACGCCCATCCTATGAAATCGAAATTATTCCCCACCCAAAACGACCAGCGCGAGGCGCTTCGCCGCGCGATGATTGACCTGTTAAACCAGCAACTGGCCGATGCCATCGACCTGGGCCTGCAAGCCAAGCAAGCGCACTGGAATGTGAAAGGGCCGCACTTCATCGGCTTGCACGAGTTGTTCGACAAGGTCGCGGAGGAAATCGAGGAATTCATCGATGACATCGCGGAGCGCGCCGTGGAGCTGGGCGGCGTTGCCCTGGGCACTGTGCAAGTCATCTCCAAGGAGTCGCGGCTCGAGGCCTATCCGCTGGAACTGGCCTCCGGCCAGGGCCACGTCACGGCGCTCTCCGCGGCGACGGCAAAATTTGGCGCCTCCACCCGCGCGGCCATTGACGCCGCCAACGAGGCGGGTGACGCGGACACCGCCGATCTTTTCACCGGCGTCTCGCGCGGCGTAGATAAACTGGTCTGGATGCTTGAAGCGCATCTGCACGCGAAAGACTGATCACCCGGTCGCCCCGGGGGGAATCGCCGTTGGAATCGTCATGAAAACCAATTATTGGCGGGGCCTCGGGCCGTTGATCCTTGGCACTTTACTGGCGGGTTGCGAGAAACCTCCCCCGCCAGCCACCGCACCGCCGCCCGCGGTGTCGGTCGCGACACCCGTCGCCCGGGAAGTGATCGAATGGGACGAGTACATCGGACGGCTGGAATCGCCCGAGACAGTCGAGGTCCGCGCGCGGGTGAGCGGCTATTTGGACAAGGTTCACTTCAAGGAGGGCAAAGAGGTCAAGAAAGGGGACCTGCTCTTCACCATCGATCCCCGGCCTTACAAGGCGGAATCCGACCGCGCCGAGGCGGAATATGAGCGGGCGTCGAGCCAGGCCGACCTGGCGAAGAACGACGCGGAACGCGCCAAGCGGCTGATTTCCACCAAGGCCATCTCGGAGGAGGATTTTGACACCAAAAACAAAACCTACAATTCGGCGCTGGCCGCGATGAAATCCGCCAAGGCGGCGCTGGACGCGGCCAAACTCAATTTGGAATTCACGGAGATTCGCTCGCCCATTGACGGGCGCATCAGCCGCGCGGTGGTCACGGAGGGCAACCTCATCAGCAGCGGCGCGGGGGGAGCCGGCGCGACGCTGCTCACGACCATTGTCTCCCAGGACCCGCTCTATCTCTATGGCGACGCCGACGAGCGCTCGATTCTGAAGTACATTCGCTTGAGCCAGGAGGGCAAACGGGAGAGCGCCAGGGACAAGGATATTCCGGCTGAAATGGAACTGGGCGACGAGACCGGCTATCCCCACAAGGGTTATATCGACTTTCTGGACAACAAAGTCGATCCAGGCACCGGGACCATGCGCGCCCGCGGCGTTTTTCCCAACAAGGATCACCGGCTCAGCCCGGGATTTTTCGCGCGCATCCGGGTGCCCGGCAGCGGCAAGTATCAGGCGCTGCTCATTCCCGATCGCGCGTTGGGATCGGACCAGTCGCAAAAATTTGTCTATGTCGTCAACGCCGGGAAAAAGGTCGAGTACCGCCCGGTGAAGCTCGGCCCGATGATCGACGGTCTCCGGGTGGTGAAAGAAGGGTTGAAGCCGGGCGACTCGATCATCGTCGAGGGATTATTGCGGGTGCGGCCGGGCATCGAGGTTGATCCGAAACCACTGGGGGCAAAATGAACTTCTCCCAGTTTTTCATTCGCCGGCCCATTTTCGCGGCGGTGCTGTCCATTGTGATCGTCCTGGTGGGATTGATCGCCATGGGACGGTTGCCGATCGCGCAATACCCGGAGATTGTGCCGCCCACTGTGGTCGTCCGCGCGGTCTATCCCGGCGCGAATCCGCGCGTGCTCGCGGAGACCGTCGCGACCCCCATCGAGCAGGAGGTGAACGGCGTCGAGAACATGCTCTACATGTCGAGCACCTCGACCAGCGACGGCGTGATGAACCTCACCATCACGTTCAAGCTCGGCACGGACCTGAACACCGCGCAAGTGCTGGTGCAGAACCGCGTGGCCATCGCGCTGCCGAAATTGCCGGAGGACGTGCGGCGTCTGGGCGTGACCACCACCAAGAAATCCTCCGACCTCACGATGGTGGCACACCTCGTCTCGCCCGACGGCTCGCGCGACGACCTTTATTTGGGCAACTACGCCTTTCTCCAGGTGCGGGACCAAATCGCCCGCATCCAAGGGGTGGGCGATGTGACAGTGTTCGGCGCGCGGGATTACTCGATGCGCATCTGGCTTGACCCGGAAAAGCTCGCCACCCGCAATTTGACCGCTGGCGACGTGGTGCGGTCGATTCGCGAGCAAAACTTGCAGGTGGCGGCGGGAAACATCGCGCAGCCACCGGTGCCCTCCGGGAGCGATTTCCAATTCACGATCAGCACCCAGGGCCGCCTGCTCGACGAGCAGGAGTTCGGGGAGATCGTTGTCAAACAAGGCTCGCAGGGACAGGTTACGAAGGTGAGGGATGTGGCGCGGGTCGAGTTGGCCGCGCGGGATTATTCGGTCTCCTCCCAATTGAGCGGGAAGCCCGCGGCCGCGCTCGTGATTTTCCAACTGCCCGGCTCCAATGCCATCGAAACTTCCGACGGGGTCCGCGCCAAATTGGAGGAGCTGAAAAAGAATTTCCCGCCCGGCGTGGACTACCGGGTGATTTACGACACCACGGTCTTCGCCCGCGAGTCCATTGAGGCCGTGATACACACGCTGTTCGAGGCAGTGCTGCTGGTGGTCGTGGTGGTGATCGTCTTTTTGCAAAGCTGGCGCGCCTCGATCATCCCGCTGCTCGCGGTCCCCGTGGCGCTCATTGGCACGCTGGCGGTGATGCTCGCGTTCGGTTTCTCGCTTAACAACCTCTCGCTATTCGGACTCGTGCTGGCCATTGGCATCGTGGTGGATGACGCCATCGTGGTGGTGGAAAACGTGGAGCGCAATATCGAGGCCGGACTGGCGCCGATCCCGGCCACGGAAAAGGCCATGCGCGAGGTCAGCGGGCCGGTCATCGCCGTGGCGCTGGTGCTCTGCGCGGTCTTCGTGCCCACGGCGTTCGTCAGCGGCATCACCGGCCAGTTCTACCGCCAGTTCGCGCTGACCATCGCGGTCTCCACCGTTATTAGTGCCTTCAACTCCCTCACGCTCTCCCCGGCCCTTAGCGCGATTTTGCTCAAAGGCGCGCACGCGCCCAAGGACTGGTTCGCGCGCGGGATGGATTTGGCGCTGGGCTGGTTCTTCCGCCTGTTCAACAAAGCCTTCGACGCCACCAACCATGGCTATTCGCGCGCGGTGGGCGGGGCCATTCGGCGGGGCGGAATCGCCCTGCTCTTGTATGCGGGTCTGCTGGTGGTGACTTGGGGTGGCTTCAAAACGGTCCCCACCGGCTTCATTCCCACACTGGATTCAGGTTATTTGATCCTTTTCGCCCAATTGCCGGACGGCGCCAGCCTGGAACGGACGAAGAAGATCATTGACCAAGCCGGCGAGTTTGCCCGCGCGATCCCCGGCGTCAAAGGCACGGTGGAGTTCCCCGGTTACAACGTGCTGGTGGGCGCCAATCTGCCCAATGCGGGCACGATGTTCGTCTCGCTGGACAACTTCGAGGACCGGCGCGATCCCAAAAAATCGGCGCGATCCATCCTCGGCCAGTTGACGGCGCGATGCGCGCAACTCCGTGACGCGCGAGTGCTCGTCCTGCCGCCGCCGCCTGTGCGCGGCCTGGGCAGCGTGGCGGGTTTCAAAATGATGATCCAGGACCGCTCCGACCTCGGCCTTGACGCCCTCGCGGGCGCCGCGTTCCGCATGATGGTCAGCGGGAACCAGGCGCCGAGGCTGGCCCAGGCCTTCACCACCTTCACCACGCGGGTGCCCCAAATTTATGTGGACGTGGACCGCGTGAAAGCCAAGAGCATGAACGTGGCGTTGAGTGACGTGAACGACACACTGCAAATTTACCTCGGCTCGCTTTACGTGAACGACTTCAACCGGTTCGGACGGACCTACCAGGTCACGGCGCAAGCCGACGCGAAGTTCCGCCTCCAACCGGACGACATCACCAAGCTTAAAACGCGCAATGCCGCCGGCGACATGCTGCCGCTGGGGACGCTCGTGGACGTGCATGAAACCACCGGGCCGGACAAGGTGATCCGTTACAACATGTATCCGGCGGCGGACATCAATGGAGTCGCGAAGCCGGGGGTGAGCTCCGGCCAGGCCATTGCCGTCGCCCAGCAACTGGCGGCGAAGGAACTGCCGCCCGGCATGACCTATGAATGGACCGATTTGACCTTTCAGGAAATCATGGCGGGCAACACCATCGTGTTCATTTTTCCGCTTTGCGTGCTGCTGGTGTTCCTTGCCCTCTCCGCGCAATACGAGAGCTGGAGCATGCCGCTCGCGATTATTCTGATCGTGCCCATGTGCCTGTTGAGCTCGATTGCCGGAATCTGGCTGCGGCACATGGATAACAACATCTTCACTCAAATCGGCCTGATCGTGCTGGTGGGACTGGCCAGCAAAAACGCGATTCTGATTGTGGAGTTCGCGCGACAACTGGAGGAGGCCGGCAAGGGCCCCGTGGAGGCGGCCATCGAGGCGGCCCATTTGCGGCTGCGGCCCATCCTGATGACGAGC
>CAZMLP010000695.1:0-2067 GCA_964566745.1 uncultured Verrucomicrobiota bacterium
TGCTGTTGCCGATGTTCCACAGCTACATGCTGTGCGTCTGCATTCTCCTGCCGTTGACGATCAATGGCTCGATTGTGCTGATCAAGTCCTTGCACCCGCCCAAGAACGTCCTGGCCGAAATCATCGCGCGTCAGGCCACGATTTTGCCCGCGATTCCGCAATTTTTCCGCGCTCTCGCGGCGGGCGAAGCCCCGCCCAAGCTGTCGTTGCGGGTGGCCATCAGCGGCGCGGCGCCGTTGCCGGTGGAAGTGTTGAAGGAATTCACGCGCAAATACCCGATGCCATTGATCGAGGGCTACGGCCTCAGCGAGGCGAGCCCGGTGGTTTCCTTCAATCCATTGCGCGGGCCGTGGAAGGCCGGCTCCATCGGGCTTCCCATTCCCCACGTGGAGGTGAGTGTCCAGGATGACACTGGCAAAATCCTGTCTGACGGCGAGGTGGGGGAGATTTGCGTGGCGGGCGGCAATGTGATGATGGGGTATTGGAACCTGCCTGAAGATAGCGCCAAGGCGATGCGCGGCAATTGGCTGCTCACGGGCGATGTTGGTTATCGCGACAGCGACGGCTATTACCATATCACCGACCGGAAGAAGGACATGCTGCTAGTCAACGGCATTAACGTCTATCCGCGCGAGATCGAGGAAATCATTCATCAATATCCAGGGGTCAAGGAGGCTGCGGTGATTGGCAAGCCAGACCCGCGCAAAGGCGAGCAACCGCTGGCGTTTGTGGCGCCGCTGGACGGCGTGCAATTGAACGAGAAGGAGTTGCTCCAGTTCATGCGCCAACGGCTGGCGGACTACAAGATACCGCGCCACATTGTGTTCATGCAGGCCATCCCGCGCAACGCCACCGGCAAGATCCTGAAGACCGCGTTACGGGATTTGTCTGTGGAAACGCCGAAGACGTGATTTGTTTTAATCGCCTTGTTTCGCAAAGAAAACGCCGAGATGTCGAAACGGTGACGAGAGGATCGGAAGCGGGTGAAAGGCTCCCCATGAACCGTTGCGGGTTCGGCAATGGGCAGGGCCTCGATACGCATCCAGTTCGGGAGGTGAGCCTTCCTCAAGCTCAAAATCCGGCTTACTGATCTAAAAAGAGGTTGTGCGACTACCGCCGGACGGCGAATGGAAAAGCAACGGCACGATCTTCGCCGTGTTCCACCAGCGCGGCTCAATTCCGACACTCCGGCAACCCGGCAACGCCGCTTGTTTCAGAGGTCCCTGCTGGTCATTTCCTTCAATTGCTTGGTCGCGATGCCCACGGGACGGTCCACCGGCACGCCAGCGCAGGCGAGAAGTGTGGTCAGCAAGTCGCCTTGGTTGCCTTTGGTGTCGGCCAGGAAACGTCCCGTGTTGAGGGAACCACCACCTTTGCCCGCGAGAATGAAAGGCAGGTTTTCACGGGCATGCTTGTTCCCGTCCTCCAAACCGGATCCCCACATCATGATGCAATTGTCGAGCAGGGTGCCGTCCCCCTCGCGGAGGCTGTGCATCTTTTTCACCATGTAGGCGAACTGGGCAATGTTGAAAGCGGTGATCGCCGCGACTTTCCGCACCTTCTCGGCCTCGTTGTTGTGATGCGTCTGGGAATGATGCTCGTCGCTGAAGCCGAGTTCCGGATAAGAAACGCCGTTCGGCGTCGAGCCGATGTAGGTGCTGACGCGGGTCGTGTCGGTTTGGAACGCCAGCACATTGAGGTCGCACATCACCTGCATGTAATCGCTGCGTTTGTCGCCCTCTGGTATCTTGACCTCGATTGGCGGGGAATCCGACGCGTTGCGTTTTGTCACGCTGACCCCAGCCTTCTCCAAGGCCGCCTCTTTCTGGCGAAATTCAATGGCGGCAATTCGACGCTCCACAGCGCGCACACTGTCCAAGTACTCATCGAGTTTGTGCTGGTCGTCCCGGGCCAGCTTCCGGCGAAATTCCCTGGCGCCTCCAAGCACCAAATCCAGCATCTGCCGGTCCAGCGGGCTGGCTTGGACGGTGTGCCCGGGCCGGTCGGACTTTCCAAATAGACGGTTTAGGACGCTGCGCGGGTTGATCTCGGCGGGGACGGCCTCCG
>CAZMLP010000696.1:0-1979 GCA_964566745.1 uncultured Verrucomicrobiota bacterium
CGCTGATCGAGCCGCCGCCCGAGAGCAGGGAGATGTTCGCGCCGCCCAATTTGACGTCCACTTTGGCAATCTTCGGCCCGGCGGTTTCCACGCCCTTCTTGACGATGGAATTGATGGAGAGCGCCACGGCGATCAATCCACAGACGAGGAGGATCACCAGCACGACGGCGATTTTGACGAGCTTTTTCATAGGAGTGTTGTGCTGGTTGAGGCGCGGGGGTCAAAGGCGGGTGTGCGTCACAATAGGACCGGCCAGCTTCCGCGGCTCAAGGCGCGGGACCTTGACTAGCACAAAGCAACCCGCGAGGCAAGTTTGCGGCGGCGCAAGGCACGGTTTGCAACCGCCGTGCCAGCGAGTGAAAACAACGGGTTGCGTGGCGGCGTGATTTCAGGTTTGGTCCTCGCGTGCAACTGACGTTCCGCCAGGCTGATCTCCAATTGACACGCCGCTGGGCCATCGCCAGCCGGTTGGGGCCGGGCGGCGGGGGCGGGGCGAACACGATTCCGGTGGTGTTCGTGGAGCTGCGTGATGAAGCGGGTGTGACGGGCTTGGGGGAGTCGTCCCCGTCATCGCGATACGGCGAGGATGTGGCGTCGGTCGCGGCTTTCTTGCAACGCGTCGATGCGCAACGTCTTTCCTTTGCGGATGTTCCCGCTGCCATGCGCCACTTGGAGGAGGTTGCGCCGGGCAATTTTGCCGCGAAATGCGCGCTGAACATCGCCCTGCTCGATGGCGCGGCCCGCCTGGCCAACCAGCCGGTGCACACGTTTTTGGGCCTGGATTTCACCGAGGGACGCCACGTCACCTCGTTCAGCATCGGCATCGACACGCCGGAAGTGATCCGAGAAAAGGTCGCCGAGGCGGCCTCTTATCCGGTGTTGAAATTAAAGGTCGGCGGCCCGCGTGACCGCGAGAATTTCGCCGCGTTGCGCGCCGCGGCGCCAGGCAAGGCGGCGTGTGTGGATGCCAATGAGGGCTGGAAAACCAAAGAGGAGGCGCTGCGGAACATCGAGTGGCTGGCCGGCGACGGCAACGTGCAATTCGTCGAGCAGCCGATGCCCGCGAGCGTGGCCGTGAGTGACTGGGCATGGCTCAAGGCGCGATCACCGCTGCCGATCATGGGAGATGAATCTTATCCCTCGGCAAGCCACGCGGCGCAATGCGCGGAATGTTTTCACGCGGTGAACGTGAAGCTCGTGAAGACGGGCGGAATCACCGGCGCGTTTGAGGCATTGCAAGCCGCGCGAAAGGCCGGGCTGAAAACGATGCTGGGCTGCATGATCGAGTCGAGCATCCTCATCACCGCCGCCGCGCATCTCGCCAATCTCACCGACTATCTTGACCTCGACGGCAATCTGCTCATCTCAAACGATCCCTACACGGGCGTGACCGCGAAAGGCGGTGTGCTTTCGTTCCAAGAGGCGCCCGGCGCCACCGGTCTGCGCGTTGCCCAGCGGTGAAAGAACACCGTCCGAATTATTTCGTCTCCGGCGCCGCGTTGAGTTGAATCTGGTTGGATTGTCCAATGGTGACACGGCCTTGAAGCAGCCCGTTGCCGAATTGCCGCGCCGCCTGATCGCCCGCGAGACCGTTATATTGGAAAGCGCGCTTGTCCTGCAAATTCGCCAATGAGTTCTGAAAATAGACGCTCGTGGCCTGGTTCGTCTCGGGCGTGTAATTGGCCTCCACCTTCACCATTTGATTCAGACTGCGATTCGTGCCTTCCAACTGGATTGCAAAAAAATCGGCGCGATTGTTCGCGACGGACGCGGATTGCGTCACCAAGCCGAGCGCCGGGGAGGAAGCCGCGCTTTTCGCGGCCCCGGCATCCTTTGCCACGGCAAGCACGTTGGGCGATTCTGCGATTCGCCCTCGATAAACGGAGCCGTCCGCATCCGTCACCACCACCTCCGCGCCGTTTTGCTCGAGGATGAAATTGTTCATTACCGGCGGCGGCGGCGGCGAATTGAAGTTCCGG
>CAZMLP010000697.1:0-2929 GCA_964566745.1 uncultured Verrucomicrobiota bacterium
CCGGGGTCCAAGCCCGTGCTAATGCCCTGCGGGGACGGAGGCGAGCAGGCCGCGTTTGTCGCGCAGCGCATGCTGGAGTTGCGCGACGAGGGCTTCAATTTGAACGAGATGGCGGTGCTCTATCGCTCGCACTTTCACGCCCTCGAGTTGCAGTTGGAACTCACCCGCCGCAATATCCCGTTCAGCATCACCAGCGGAATCCGCTTCTTCGAGCAGGCGCACATCAAGGACGTTGCGGCGCATCTAAAGCTGGTGATCAACCCGCGTGACGAACTTAGCTTCAAACGCGTGACCCTGCTGCTGCCGGGCATTGGCGCGAAAGGCGCGGAGAAACTGTGGAACCAGTTTAGCGTCGAGTTGGCCAGGCTCGGAATCGTTCCGACGGCGCCAGGGGCCAACCCCGCGGAGGCGGGACCAGACTCTCTCGAAATTGATTTGGCTTCCACGAGCCCCGGTTCGGACCCGGCGCCCGCGCCAGTTGCCAACCCGCTCGCGCGCGCGGTGCAAGCCTGTGCCAAAGCCGTGCCGATGAAGGCGGTCACCGCTTGGGCGCAATTTGTCGCCACCATCGCCCAGATGGAACTCGAGCCCGCGCGTCACCAGCCGGCGACCCTCATCCGGCATGTGCTGGAGGCGGGCTACGAGGATTATCTCGAGGAAAACTTCGCCAACTTCCGCAACCGCTTGGAGGACCTCGAACAACTGGCGGTCTTCGCGCAGCAGTTCTCCGACACCACGCAGTTCCTTGAGCAACTCTCCCTGCTCACAAGCATCGAGGCCGAGGACGACCGCAAGCAAGTCAATGATGACGAGGAGCGGGTGAAGCTTTCAACGGTTCACCAGGCGAAGGGCCTCGAGTTCGACGTGGTGTTTATCATCATGCTGTGCGACGGGCTGTTTCCCTCGGCCCGCTCGGCCAACTCCGTGGAGGGCGAGGAGGAGGAGCGGCGGCTCTTTTATGTGGCGATCACCCGCGCGCGGCAGGAGTTGTATTTGACCTATCCGTTGATCCGCGTCGCGCAAGGCTCCGGCGCGATGATGCAGCAGCCCTCGCGCTTCCTCGCCGAGTTGCCCCCGGACCTGATTGACGAGTGGAACCTGCGCCCGCCCGGCATGAACGAGCCGTGGTGAAACGGGCTAGCAGCTCGTCGGCACTTCCTGCAACACCTCGACGCAGTGGGGAATTGCCCCGACCACAAAACCCAGGCACTCGACCGCGCCGCTCGGCTTGCCCGGAAGGCAGATCACCAGCGCCTTGTCCACCACCGCCGCGAGGTTCCGCGACAAGATGGCGTTTTTCGTGATCTTCATTGACTCCATGCGCATCACCTCGCCAAACCCGGGTAGTTCGCGAAGCGCGATTTCCCGGACGGCTTCGGGGGTCACGTCGCGCAACGCGACGCCCGTGCCGCCGGTGGTGAGCACCAATTGGCAGCCCTTGCCGATTTGCTCGCGAATGGCGCGCTGGATGTCGCGTTTCTCGTCCGGCACCAGCGACTCGGCGATCACTCGCCAGCCGTGACCGTCGGCGGCTTTCTTTAACGCGGGACCGCCCAAATCATCATAAAGACCCTTTGAGGCCCGGTCGGAAATCGTGATGATGCCGGTTTGAATTTGCATGGCGGCGATTCAACCAGCGGGTTGTCGCGCATGAAAGCGGGAAGTGCGAACGGACTCCGCCGCTTGGCGTCAAAGCTTTGCCCGCCCCGGCTCGAGCGCATCCCGCAGCGCGCGGAGCAACGTTTCCGGGGGATAAGGCTTGGGCAGAAAGACGGTCAGGCTCAGGGCCTCCAACTGGGCCTGCTGCTCCGAGGAAAGCAGCCCGCTGCTGCCGATAATGCGTAACGACGGGTTCTCGTGGCGCAACGTCCGGATCAATGCCATGCCGTCCAAAACGGGCATGGAGAGATCGGACACCACCACATCGATCGCCTTGGCGTTCTCCTGGAAGACCTGCAACGCCTTCGCGCCGTCGGCTGCCGTGAGCACCCGGTAATGGAAGGTCTCCAGCACGGTCTTGAGAATCTCAAGCACCGCGGTCTCGTCATCGACAATGAGGACCAGCTCGCCTTTTCCGGACGGCAACACAACCGTGGGTGGCGGGGCGGCGGGCGCGTGGGATTTGGTCCGTGAGGGCAGGTAAACTTGGAAGGTGCTGCCGACCCCCACCGTGCTTTGGACAGTCATGAATCCGCCATGGTGCTCGACAATCCCCTTGGCGGTGGAGAGGCCCAGGCCCGTTCCTTGACCAGGATCCTTGGTGGTGAAGAAAGGCTGGAAAATCTCCTCGAGTTTGCCGGCCGGAATGCCGCTGCCCGTGTCACTGACCGCGATGACCACGTATTCCCGGGCCTCCGGGGTCTCGCGTGGCGCGATCGTGGCCGTAAGGCGGAGCACACCCCCGCGCGGCATCGCGTCGCGGGCGTTCACGCACAGGTTCAGCAGCACCTGGTGGAGTTGCGTGGGGTTGCCGGAAATTCCCGGGATGCCAGGCATGATGGCCGTCTCGACTTTGATCGATTGCGGAAAAGTGCTTTCAATCAACCTTCGAGTCTCGCCCATCACTTGCTTGATCTCAATTGACTGCCGCTCTCCGGTAGCCCCGCTGGCGAAGGAAAGGATTTGGCGGACAAGATCCGTGCCGCGCCGCGCGCTGGAGCGAATCATGTCCAGGATGCGCCGGTCCCCTTCATTTGCCAAATGGTCTCCGAGCAAGTCGGCCCCCATTAAGACCGGGGCCAGCACGTTGTTGAGATCATGCGCGATGCCACTGGCGAGGGCGCCGATGCTCTCCATCCGCTGGTTGCGCAGAATTTGCGCCTCCAGTTGTTTCTTCTCGGTGACATCCGTGCCGATCATCAGGATGGCGCGCGGCCCGGGGTGCGAGCCGGTCAGCACCCAGCGGCTTTGCACGATGATCCGCCGGTTG
>CAZMLP010000698.1:0-2795 GCA_964566745.1 uncultured Verrucomicrobiota bacterium
TAACAACCTGCCTCGGCGCCGTGAGTGTGGCCGAGCTTCAATTGGTCCCGCAAATCAAGATCACCGGCAATGTCGGGGAGCTTTTCCGGATCGAGTACAGTGATGCCCTTGGCGGCGGCAATGACTGGGCTCCCTTGAAAATCATGGTGCTGCCGAGCAGCCCTTATCTTTATTTGGACACCGATGGAACGGGGAAGGCCAAACGGTTTTACCGGGTCACGTCCGACTCCCGTCCGCCGGCGCTGGTGCGAATTAACGCGGGCGCCTTCGCAATGGGCAGCCCGGTTACCGAGGACGACCGGGGCGTGGACGAGGGGCCGCAAACGAGCGTCACCCTCTCGAAGGGATTTTGGATGGGGAAAACCGAGGTGTCCCAAGCCGATTATATGTTCATCATGGGGAACAACCCCAGCGCCTTCGCCGATGACATGAGCCGGCCGGTGGACAGCGTCTCGTGGGACGACGCGGTGAGCTACTGCGCGAAACTCACCGCCCAGGAGAGGAACGCGGGCCGGTTGCCGGCGGGGCATGCTTACCGTTTGCCGACCGAGGCCGAATGGGAATATGCCGCGCGGGCGGGGACCACCACTCGTTTTTGCTTCGGAGACGATCCCGGCTACATCCAACTGGCCAAATACAGCTGGTACGGCGCGGACAGCGACGAGATCTCGCATCCTGTGGAGAGCAAGTTGCCGAACGCCTGGGGACTCTACGATATGCACGGGAATGCCTGGGAATGGTGCTCGGACTGGTACCTGGAGGGATATTCCGGCGGCAGCGTGACTGACCCGCAGGGTCCAATTATCGGCATTGGCCATGTGATTCGTGGCGGCAGTTGGAAAGGTTTAAACCGCTTCTGCCGTTCGGCCGCCCGCGGTTCCAGTTTTATTCCCGGAGCGAACGTCGGCTTCCGTGTCGTGCTCGCCCCGGTCCCATGAGCGGTCGGCACTGCTGAGAAACCACGCGGCGGAGGAGACCCTCGTGTCCTCCGGACCTGCCCCGAAAAACAGGTTACCCCGGCTCGATGAGGCGGTCGCGAGGCGTTTTGGTGTGAGGAATGTAACGGGCTTTGGCCTCACCATGAGGCCGGCGGCGAATTCCCAATGCCATTTCCAAGCAGTCATACAATCACGCCTTCGCGTTAAGGACTGGGACTGGCGGCGCCTGGATTGGCGGGCCCTGGTTTCTTGTCATTCGAGACCCCGTACCGGTCCATGATTTTGAACTCGATTTCGGAGTAAACGAAGTTCAACCGCTTCACCGCCGCGCGTTCCTCAATGTGATAGATGGCAAGCAGGCCCGGCCAATCACGGGGCAAGGACTGTTTTTCCCATACGGCCTTAAAAGTTTGTTTGGTTTTGTCCGCCACAAACCCGGCCAGCACCAAATCGCTCGCGTGATTGGTGGGCGCGATCAAGAGCCGCTCCAACTCGTCCTTCGGCTCTTTCAACAACTCCGCCATGAGGGTGGAAAGTTCCTTCATTTTCGCGTGTTTCGCCGCCTCGTCCACTTGCGCGGACGCGATCGGGAGGGTCAGGGTTAATTGAGCGTTTAACCTTTGGAGAGGCAAAACCAACCCCGCCGCCAACAACGAGAATAGCAGCATCGTTTTCATGGAAGAGGAAGGGCAGGGGGTGTGCCAGGGCGGGCCGCGAGGCGAGCGGTAATCTCAACGGGCGCTGCTGCAAACTGTTGCACAAACACAACGGCAAATGGATGCATTGCGCGCCGGAAATTCCCGCACGGCGTTTTGCATTCTTCGTGCAAGTTGCGCCTTTTTGCCTTTGATCCCGATTTTGAAATTCGGGAGGCAAAAAGGGGAAAAACAGGCGGAGAAGAAAACCAACCCGCCGCCGTGCCGGTGTGGACTGCCGTGCATGGCGGCGGGACCCTGCGCAGACAAATTACTGTTTGAAGACGTTGACGATCACTGGAATTTCAACGTGGGACTGGCCGGCAATCGACGTGTCGAACGAGACGCTGCCGCTAACGGTTTTTTCCGGGACAGGATCAAGCGTGGCCACCAATTCGTAAGAGTGGCCCTCTTTCTGTTTCAACTCGACATGCACACCCTCGAGCGTGCTGCGCAGATTTTTCAATGCGAGATCCTTGCCGTTGGCCGCGCCGATGTTTATGCGCCGGATCACGGTGGCCTCCGGACGCTCCTTTTGGGCTTTCACCGGGTCACTCACGATCCAATAGAGAGACTCGGGCGCCAGCGTCACCTCGCCCATGATCTGGCCGTACAGGTAGATGGTGGAGACCGGTTTGTTGGTGTCGTCTCCCGCGTAAATGTGGACCAGCTCGTTGAAACGACGGGGCGGGCCGTCACGCTTCGCCGTCAAAAGGACGCGCGCGGTGGTGTCGCCGGGCTTCGCGGCGGGATCAAGTTTGGCGGTGAGCCAGGGCTGCGACGGGATCATCCGGACGATTTGCAATGGCTTGTCGTCGTGGCGGGTGATGGTCGTGGCCAGGTTCGTTGATCCCACTCCAAGCGGGAAAGTGACGAGCAAAGACATCGGTTCCAGCTCATAAAGCGGGGTGTAGTCCACGTGGATCGATAACGAGGTCACCGGCGCTTGCGGGTCATTGGACTTCACGGTGATCTGCTTCTCCATCACCGAGCGAACCGGGCCAAGATTCAACGTGAAGGGCAATTCGCCGCTCTCGCCCGGTTGCAATGTGTCCGTCTTCAACTGTGCCAGCGTGCAACCGCAGCTAGGTTGAGGCGGGTCGAGCTTGAGGACGGCGTCACCGGTGTTCTTGAATTTGAACACGCCGGAAACGGACGATAC
>CAZMLP010000699.1:0-2183 GCA_964566745.1 uncultured Verrucomicrobiota bacterium
TCTCGGCCGCGTACCAGCGCATCCTCGGCGGTGTGTTTCTCATCGGCATTTTCTACCATCTCGCGCGGCGGTCGCGCGGCGCGGGCCATCCCCCGGGGAAGGATGCGGGCCGCCTCCGGCAAAGCGCGCGCTGGGTGATGCTCAATGCGCTGGCCGGGCCGACGCTCGGTGTCAGTTGTATGCAGTGGGCGCTCCAAACCACGCCGAGCGGGGTGGTGCTGCCGATCCTCGCGACGATTCCGCTGACGGTGATCCCTTTCGCTTACTGGATGGAGGGCGACCGCCCGTCGCGCCGCTCGTTGATTGGCGGAATCGTGGCGGTGGCGGGCGCCGGTGCGCTCGCGCTGGAAGTGGCGAAGTGAGCGAACCGGCGCGAACCGGCGCCTTGATCCACCTTGATTGGACCGAATTCAGCGCATCGACGGCCATCGCGGGGCAAGCCCAACCCCACGCGGTCGATTTTCAATGGTTGGCGAGGCTTGATTTGCCTTGAATTGTCCGATTTTTCGCAGGAACGGTCCTCCAAAATGGCGCCCGCTCCTCCTGACGGCTTAATAGGGGATTGCTTCTGGCGCCTGAGAATCAAAGGCTCCGGACCAAGCGCAAGGGTTGACCCGCCTTGAACTGGCTTGAATCGCCCGGATTGAGCTTACGAGGAGCGGTGATGCAACCAGCGGGCGGGCAACAACAGGAGTTCCCGGAACAGGGAGATGCCTGCTTCCAGCACGATAAACACGATGCGGAATGGCAGCGCGATCAGCCAGAGCAGGGGCACGACGATCACGGTCAGGATCGCCAGCGGCCAGCAAAGGACCAGCAGCGCGCACCAGACCATTAATGTCACCCAAAATCTCACTCTCCCTTATCTAGGTTGGTTGGGATCGCGTGTCAACCGGCGCGGCCCCATTTTCTTCTCTTTTTTCCATGTGACTATGGCGGTCGCTGATGAACTTGCGCCAGCCCTCGATGGGAATGCGCCAGAGCGGGCGCTGGCGGGGCAGTTGTTTGCGCGCCGCCTCGACCTGGCGCAGCAGCTCCTTCTCCTTGATTTGCAACCGCGCGGCGAGCTCGGCCAGGAATTCGCGCGGCACGCGCACGCAGTCGTTGCCGCCGCCCACATTGAGCGCCTGCAACCGGCCCTCCTCGATCAGGTCAAGCACATGCTGTTTGGTGACGGCAAGGACTTCCGCGACCTCATCCACGTACACCACGCGGCGTTTCTCCAACAGCAGGCTCGGAAACGGCGAACTGGTTGATTGGTTCATCATCGCGGCAAGTCAACCGGCAAGGTCGAGGATGGTGGTGGATTTCAATGACCGCCGGCCCGCGCGAAAATGAAAGCGCCGGCCGGCCAATTTCGCGCGCCAACTGGTCTTGCGCGCGGCGCCTCCGCTGGTGAATTTCAGCAAGGCCCGTTTCACACCCAACGTTTTCTCCCGCCAGCCGGGCCGGGACGGCCCGCCAGGGCTGGCAAAGAGGTGAAGCCCGCAAAACTGGAAAGATGGTTGGTTCATGGGATTAGGAGATCACCGCGCAGCAAATGGTTGAATGATTGGGTCAGATCGCGACCTCTTCAGGCAGGGACAACGCGCTGCGATGTCCGAAATAGCATTGGAGCGTTCGATGGGACGGACGCCGCAGCGCGGCGTCCCTACCTTGATATGGCTCCGCATTGCCTGCCTCAATCGTGACGCGGGAAGGTTGCCGTTGCCACAGGCATGGGCGCGGTGGCGGACGCGGGTGAGCCGCCATCCGCCGGAACGAAGACCATGCGCATGCCCGCGGGCGCGGACGGCGGCAAGTGCCGCTTCTGTTGCACGGCCCAATACGGATCGACGATGGCGGCGGCAAGTCCCCAATGCCTGGTGAGGCCGATGTCCAGGCGGAACCGTTCCGGCACCATGCGATAGAGGTGGTCGCGTTGCGCGGGCGCGAGCGAGCCGCGCACGAGAAAGGCGTGGATGCGGTCCAACCCGGTGATGATTTCCACCTCGCACGGTCCCTCGGGAACCGGCGCGGGCGCGGAGGTGACGGTTTCGGCAACCGCCGGGGAAACTTCCAATTCAGCAATGTTGGCAGTCATGAGTTTTGGTGTTTTTTTTGATGGTTTAAGAAATTTGCCTGGGCGGTGACGGGGCGGGTCAGGCCGCTTCGAGGAATTGGCGGTTTTCCGTCGTGCCGAG
>CAZMLP010000700.1:0-2147 GCA_964566745.1 uncultured Verrucomicrobiota bacterium
GGACGTGGTCCGGGCGCTTGGGTCCCCGAAGGAGGGGCACCAGGTGCTGGAATTCCAGCCGAACGACACGATCGAGTGCCTCGACCAGGCCGAGGCCGAGAAGGCGAACACTGAAATCATGAAGACTTACGGGATCTCCAAGGACCGCCGCCTATGAATTTTCGCGTATTGTTGCTGCTGGGATTGTTGATGGGCGGGACAATTCCCGCCGCGCGCGCGGCGAGTTCCGGCGCGAGCCGGTGGGAGCAGTCCATCGTGACGCTGGACATCACCCGCCAGCAGTATGACTACTTCCAGCCGTGGAGCAAACGTCCCAAGAGCGTTCAGAAGAACGGCATTCTCATCGGGCCAAATGAGATTCTGACCACCGCGGACGAGTTGAGCGACCGCACGCTCGTGCGCGCGCAACGGTCCGGCCGGGGCAAGTGGTGGACGGTCGAGGTGACTTGGGTGGATTACCACGCGAATCTCGCGCTCATCACCTGCGGCGACAAGACGCTGTGGACCGGAATGCGCCCGGTCGATCTGGCGGAAAAAATGCCGTCCACGCTGAACGACGTGCAACTGGTGCGCTGGCGCAACGGCAATTTGGAGACGCGGAAGATGGAGTTCAACCAGTACACCGTTGATGACGCCAAATTGAGTTATGCCGCGTGTATTCAGATGGAGTTCAGCTCCGAGGTGAATGGCGCGGGCTGGAGCGAGCCGGTGGTGGCGGGAAACAAGGTGATCGGCCTGATGGTGTCGCAAAACGGCAACACCTGCCGCGCGTTGCCGGCTCCGTTTGTCCGCTCAATTCTCGAGGCGCATAAAAAAGGAACCTATCACGGGCTGGGTTACTTTGCGTTTGTGTGGGGGCCGGCGGAGAATCCGGACACGTTGAAGTTCCTGAAGCTGCCGGGCGATCCGCGCGGGGTGATCATCTCGGATATCCCGAAGCGGGAGGCGAACGGTCCGCTCAAGAAGCGCGATATGATTCTGCAAGTCGAGGGATACGACATCGATGTCGAGGGCTATTACAACGATCCCGATTACGGTCACCTCTCGCTGGAGGGATTGTCCACTCGCAAGAAATGGGCGGGCGACAGCGTGAAGCTGAAAATCCTGCGGGATGGCGCGGAGTCCACTGTGACCTACACGCTGCCGAAAGTGGATTACAACACGAAGCTCGTGCCGGACCACGTGTTTGACCGGGAACCGGAATATCTCATCGCCGGTGGCCTCGTCTTCCAGCCGTTGACGGACGAATTGTTGCGCGGGTGGGGCGAGGATTGGCGGCGGCGCGCGCCGTTCCGGCTTTCCTATTACAACAACGAGGACCCGACCCCGCAACGGCCCGCGCTGGTGTTGCTCACCACGGTTTTGCCGGACGCGTTTAACATTGGCTACCACGACTATCGTTATCTCGTCGTGGACAGCGTGAACGGGCAAAAGATCAGCCGTCTCGGCCAGTTGCACGAGGCTCTCTCCAAGCCGGTGAACGGTTTCCACACAATCCAATTTGTGAAGGGAGATTCCACCCAGCGCGTGGTCCTGGACGCGTCAGACCTTGATCGCGCGACCAAGCGCGTCCTGCAACGGTTTGGCATCGGCAAGGCTGAAGTGCTGGACCAATCCCCTGCCGGGAATTGAGCACCGTCGAAGGGGTGCCAGTTGGGAGCAAGAGTAAACCGCCAAAGAAGCTTTGCCTCTTGGCGGTCACCCGGCGCGGGCGGGGTTGTCCCCGCCGCAAGTTATCTTCTGGTAACGCTTGTGTTGTAGAGGCCGTTTTCCAACTCGCGGGCCATGTCCAGATGCGCCTCGACCATCGTTGCCGTGACGGTGGCGAATGCCATGAGCTCGGCGTCCTGCGCCTCTTTGGCGGCCAACTGAAAATTTCGAAGATCGTCGGTGTGCGTCTTGACCATCAAGTTCGCGTAGCCTTTGTCAAACTCGGGACCTGACAAAGTCTCCAGGTGCTTGGCGAGTTTGAGTTGATCCTCCGACGGCTGGGAGGGGAGAGTGGCGCCTTTGCGCATTGCGATCTCGCCCAGTTGTTTGCCGGCCTTGCTGTGATCCTCGGTCACCCGCTGGGCAAAACGCATGACGGCGGTGTTGGTGGATTTTTGGATGGCCATTTTGCCCAGCATCACCTCGAAGGTCCCGCC
>CAZMLP010000701.1:0-2750 GCA_964566745.1 uncultured Verrucomicrobiota bacterium
GTCCGTTGGTGGCAATAACCTGAAAACGATGGTCGCCCTTGATCGGTTGACGCCAAAACTCGCCCCCGGCGCACTCCAGAATCAACCCGCCCGCCGCGATGTCCCAGAGCCGCACCCCCACCTCGAAGTAGGCGTCCATGCGACCGGTGGCGACATACACCATGTCGAGGGCGGCCGCGCCCATCATCCGGACTTTGCGCACACGTCGCGCCAGGCGCGTGAAGCTGGGCAGCATCTCGCGCAGGATCGACTCGCTCTTGGAAAAACCCATCGCAATGATCGCCTCGCCGAGTTTGGCCCGGTTGCTGACGTGAATGACCCGGTTGTTCAGCCGGGCAGGCTGGCCTTGAATCGCGGTCCAAAGCTCGTCACAGAAAGGATCGTACACCACCCCCACAATGGTCTCGAAGGCGGGCGAGACCTCGTCGTGCTTGTGTTGCAGAACGGGAGCCACCGGCGCGGGAAGACGTTGTTGCAGCGCGATGGAAACGCACGAGTGCGGGATGCCGTAGGCGAAATTGACCGTGCCGTCAATGGGATCGACCACCCAACGATGCTCGTTCTCGATATTTCGCGCCAAATCCTCCTCGCCGAGAAAGCCCGCGTCGGGAAACGCGGCGCGCAACTGGCGCTCGATTAATTCCTGGCAGCGGACGTCCAGTTCCAGTTTCAAGTCGTGCCGGAAGGAGGCGTTGATCTTTTTGGTCTCCCGCAAGTTTTGCCGCAGCAACTGGCCGGCGGCTTGCGCGGCGGTCGTGGCGGCGGTCAGGGCTCGTTTTAGCTCTTTTGCGTTCATCGGCGTCATTCTTGCGCGCGTCGTCGTGCGGGGCAATCCGCCATTCTCGTCCTCATTACGGAATAACCTCCCGCCGGTTAAGCAATTCTTGTTCCTGCTCGGCGCGCTTTTGGTCGAGCAGGTGGTGATTGGCGGCCTCGATCACGTCATAGTAATTGTTGGCCTCGCTGAGGCGGGGAATGGTCACAAAATTCGCCCCGGCGGCGTAAAGTTTCGGCACGTCAATAAACAACTCGGCGTGGGCGATGATTTGGGCGTGCGGGTTGATGTCACGCAACTGTTGCACGAGGCGCAAGTTGGTGGCTCCTTTGAGCACGGTGTTGGGCAAGGTGCAAACGAGCACGCCCGCCTCGCCCGCGCCGGCGTGGAGCAAGGTGTCGCGCTGGGTGATGTCCCCGTAGATGACGTTCACCCCCCGGCGGCGCAACTCCTGGTTCACTTGCGGATTGAAATCGAGGATGGTCAGGCGCTCCAGCAATTCAGGGTCCTTGCGGACGATTTCCTCGAGCAACGAACTGGCTGTCCAGGAGAAGCCCAGCAGAAAAATTCCGGCTTGGCTCGGTGTTTTGCGAATAAAGGCCGTGGTATTTTGATCCAAGTCCCGCAAGCCCAGTCGGATTAGGATTCGCCCGCAGATTTGCGCGAGGCGGGTGGATTCCAGCATCGCGTAGGTCGAGGCCACCGCCAGAAGGACAAAACTGTAGGCGGCTATGCCCACCGTGCGTCCGCTGATATGTCCGGCCGCTTGGCCGAGGGCGAGAATCACCAGCGAAAGCTCGCTCAATTGGGCAAGATTGATCGCCGGCAAAAGACTGGCGCGGTGGCCTTGGCGCATATAATAGAGCGGCGGAAAGGTCGTCAGCAACCGAGTGGCCACCAAGATCATGGCGAACACCACCGACCAGCCCAGCAGGTAAGGTGTCGGCGCCGGGATTTTCATGCCGAGCGCAACGAAGAACAGGGTGACGAAGAAATCCCGCAGACTCGTGACCTTGGCCGTGACATCGAGCGTGTAGGGAAACGTGGAGATGGCAACACCGGCGATCAAGGCGCCCATTTCCCGGGAAAGCCCGAGGACTGCCGCGAATCCCGCAATCAGGAAGCACCACGCCAGCGCGCCGACCAGCACCAGCTCCGGCAGCCGGGCGACCGAGCGGAAGAGTTGGGGCAGGGCGTACCGGCTGGTGGCAAAGGCCACGCCCATGATGCCGGCCACCTTGACGATTGAAAAGATCAGTGGACCCAGCGAGGGATTTCCGAGGTTAGGCTGGATCGCCAGGAAGACGATGGCAAACAAGTCCTGCAAGACGAGAATGCCCAGGGTTAGGCGGCCGGGAAGCGTGTCGATTTCCCGTTTATCGTACAGGATCTTCACCACGATGACCGTGCTGCTTAACGCCGCCGCGATTCCCAAATATAATCCGTCCAGCGCCCCCGCCTTCACGGGAAAGCCGAGCAGGACGAAGATGACGATTCCCAACAGGGATCCGCCCATCACTTGCGAGGTGCCGCTCAGGAGCATGACCCGCCCGGTCCCGAGCATCTTCTTCAGATCGATCTCCAAGCCGATCATGAAAAGCAGGAGGATCAACCCGAGTTCCGAGATCGTCTCGACCGACGTCTCGTCCGAGATTAACCCCACCCCGACCGGCCCCGCGATGAGTCCCGCGATTAGATAGGCAAGAATCAACGGTTGCTTAAGCCATTGGGCCGCAACAGCCAGCAGCCAGGCCAGCACAATACAGATGGCAATGTCGTTAATGAGACTATGACCCACAACCCCGGTAGATTAAGAGACGCCCCGTCGCCCTGAAAAGGGCTTTCGTTCCCGGCGTGATAACACAAATCGTTCGATTTGAAAATGATAGAAAAAAGGAGGGGGGCCTCCAGGCCCCCCGGTCGGCCTCGCTAGATAACTTCGGCAAGCCGAAGCGGAGGCCAAGGTGCGAAGAAG
>CAZMLP010000702.1:0-2462 GCA_964566745.1 uncultured Verrucomicrobiota bacterium
CGCCCTGGCTTGAGCACTTGCAGCGGTCCTCCATCCGCTTCAACAGCGGCGGCTCCGGATCGTTTGTCTCCGAGGACGGCCTCGTGATCTCGAACCACCATGTCGGCGCGGACGCGCTGCAAAAGTTCGGCGACAAGGATCACAACTACCTGCATGACGGCTTTTACGCCAAGTCGCTGGCGGACGAGAAGAAGTGCCTCGACCTCGAGTTGAACGTGCTGATCAGCATCGAGGATGTGACCGCGCGGGTGAA
This sequence comes from uncultured Verrucomicrobiota bacterium, assembly GCA_964566745.1. Classification (GTDB taxonomy): domain Bacteria; phylum Verrucomicrobiota; class Verrucomicrobiia; order Limisphaerales; family CAZMLP01; genus CAZMLP01. Next base: position 254 of record CAZMLP010000702.1, read on the forward strand.
CGCGGCCGTGAAGCCGGACCTCAAGCCCGCCGAGGCGGTCGTCGCCCGCCGCAAGGTGATGGCGGAAATCGAGAAGGAATCTCTCGACAAAACCGGCCTGCGCAGCGACGTGGTGACGCTTTACCAAGGCGGCCAATATCATCTCTACCGGTTCAAGAAATACACGGACGTGCGGCTGGTCTTCGCGCCCGAGCAGCAGATCGCGTTTTTCGGCGGTGATCCGGATAATGTCGAGTACCCGCGCTTCGACTTGGACATCTGCCTGTTCCGCGCGTACGAGAACGGCAAGCCGGCGAAAGTCGAACATTACCTCAAGTGGAGCAAAAACGGCGCGGCGGAGAACGAGCTGACGTTCGTGTCCGGCCATCCGGGCCGCACCTCGCGCATGATGACGATGGCGGAACTCACTTATCTGCGCGACAACCAGTTCCCTTACACCCTCGCGCGCCTGAAACGCCTTGAAGTGTTGCTCGGCGCCTACAGCGCGCGCAGCGAGGAAAACGCGCGGAAGGCGCGCGAGGATCTGTTTGGCGTGCAGAACAGCCGCAAGGCGCGCGACGGCGGCCACGCGGGCTTGTACGATCCGGCGTTGATGGCGAAGAAAGAGGCCGCCGAGAAGAAGTTTCTTGCGGCCTTGGGCGACAAACCGGAATACGCGGCCGCGCGCCAGGCGTTCGACCAGATCGCCACCGCGCAGGCCGCGATCAAGCAGGACGCGTTGCGCTACCGTCTGCTCGAGGCCCATCAGGGGTTCGACGGCTCGCTCTACGGCATCGCGCAAACGATTCTGCGCGCCGGCGACGAGCGGCCGAAGCCGAACGGCGAGCGACTGCGCGAATTCCGCGACTCCGCCAAAGAATCCCTGGAGTTCTCGCTCTTCTCCGACGCGCCGATTTACGAGGATTTCGAGCAATTGCTCCTGGCCGACTCGTTGACCTTCCTCGCGGAACAACTCGGCGCGGATGATCCGACGGTGAAAAAGGTGCTGGCCGGAAAATCACCCCGCGCGCGCGCGACCGAGTTGATCCTCGGCACAAAGTTGAGGGACGTGGCGACCCGCAAGAAATTGTATGAGGGCGGCGCGGCGGCGGTGAGCGCGGCGAAGGATCCCTTGATCGAGCTGGCGCGCTCCATCGATGAGGAGGCCCGCGCGCTGCGCAAGCAAGTCGAGGCGCAGGACGAGATCAAACAGCAAGCCCACGCGGCCATTTCCAAGGCCAAGTTCGCCATCGAGGGCACCAGCGCTTATCCCGACGCGACCTTCACGCTGCGCCTCGCCTACGGCGTGGCGAAGGGCTACGAGGAAAACGGCAAACACATCCCGTTCGAGACAACCATGGCGGGACTCTACGAGCGGGCGGCGGAGCAAAAATTCAAGCCCCCGTTCGATTTGCCGGACCGCTGGTTGAAGCGCAAGGGCAAGCTGAACCTCAACACGCCGTTCAATTTCATCAGCACCGAGGACATCATAGGCGGCAACTCCGGCAGTCCGGTGGTGAATCGCGCCGGCGAGTTTGTGGGCATCATCTTTGACGGCAACATCCAGTCGCTGGTGCTGGATTTCGACTACACCGACGTGCAGGCGCGGGCGCTGTCCGTGCACTCCTCCGCCATCCTCGAGGGATTGCGCAAGGTGTATGACGCGGGCGCGCTGGCCGATGAGTTGACCTCCGGACGGAGGAAATAACCATCGGTTGAGTCATCGCAGTGGGAGATGCAAAAGCACGGCTCGTCAGAGCCTCGCCCAACCAGCCAACGATGGTTTCCGTTCGCTGTAAGCACGACGCCTGGCCCTTCTGCCGTTAAAATTTTTACGGCGTGAAATGAACCGTTGCGGGTCGGGCGAAGCTCTGACGAGCCGTGCTTTTTTCCAACCGTTGCCCTCCGCTAATTGCTGGCGGACCTCGCGGCGCGGGATCTTCATCTTGAGCGGTTCAAGAAAAACTGTGGCCTCCGGTGGTAGGGACCTCGCGCTGCGAGGTCCGCAATTGTATTGGAAAGGCAGGTTGAACGGACAGTTCAACGCGCCATTCCCACCTTTGCGTGGCTATGATTTTTCTGAAAATGCCCTAGCAGCCCGTTAAAAAACCCCGCATTCTTTTGAACAAAGGTTGGGGTGGGGCGTCGGAGAAAGCATGGCATTGGGCAAGCGCAAAGCGAGGCAGGCGGAGTTGTTCGTGGCGACGGCGGATTTGGCCAAAGGCTCGGG
>CAZMLP010000703.1:0-16885 GCA_964566745.1 uncultured Verrucomicrobiota bacterium
GCTTTACCGCGCGGCCGCCGGGAAAGGACAGTCTCTGACGGTCAACGGGCTATATTTGACCGACGAGGGTGACAAGGAGATTGCCCCGGTCATTTTCAAGTCCGTCTTTGGCGAGGCGGCCCCGGCGGGAGATCTGGAGAAATTGCGCGCGGCGGTGAACGAGAAAAACGCCCTGTGGCACTCTCGTTATCGCACAATTGACGGCTACAACGTCTATGGCGGGCGTTCCGCGCTGGCCTACCAGCCGGAGAAGGGCGGCTTTATCTCGGACCGCACCCCCCCCGCGCCATACGTCTCCAACTACAAAATCATGCAGGAGGAGATGTCGCAACGCGATGTGATGACCGCCAATCGCGACAAGCGCGTCTGGGCCGTTGCAAAAGGAGGCGATCTGCAGGTCGATGACTCGAACCTCCCCGAGGTGGAGAAGGTGAAGACCAATCACCCGGGACCCAACGCGGACGAAACATGGACCTTCCTTGGCGGGCAGGAGGCGATTGGCAAGATGACGGTTCACTCCAGTATGAAGGTGAACCTTTTTGCGAGCGAGGAGCAATTCCCCGAGCTGGTCGCGCCGGTGCAGATGGCCTGGGACACGAAAGGACGGTTGTGGGTTTCCGCGTGGTTGAACTATCCGGAGCGCAAGCCGACGAGCAAAACCGGCGACAGCCTGCTGATGCTCGAGGACACCGACGGGGATGGCAAGGCCGACAAATGCACCCACTATCTCGACGATTTGAATGCCCCGACCGGTTTCCAATTTTACAAGGACGGCGTGCTGGTGATGCAAGCGCCGGACCTCTGGTTTGCCCGCGACACGAGCGGAAAATTGGAGAAGGCCAACTCGATTGAGCGCGTATTGATGGGCATGGACTCGGCGGATTCGCATCACACCGCGAACGCCATTTGCCTCGATCCGGGCGGCTCGATTTACCTGAGCGACGGCGTGTTCCATCGCACGCAGGTGGAAACGGCTTACGGCATCACGCGCAACGACGACGCGGCAATCTATCGCTTCGAGCCCCGCACCGGCAAGTTTGAGACTTATGTCGCCTACGGGTTCGCGAACCCCCACGGTCGCGTGTTTGACTACTGGGGCAATGACATCATTACCGACGCCACCGGCAACAACTCTTACTTCGGTCCGGCGTTCAGCGGGCATCTCGATTACCCGATGAAGCACGCTGGTCTGAAGGATTTCTGGAACCGCCCGTCCCGTCCTTGCCCCGGCACCGGCATCCTCAGCAGCCGCCATTTCCCGGACGAGTTTCAGGGGGATTTCCTGAACTGCAACGTCATCGGCTTCCAAGGCATCTATTTGGTGAAAGTCACCGAGGATGGTTCGGGCTTGAAAGGCGAGACGCAGGAGAATTTGGTCAGTTCGAGCGACCCGAACTTCCGCCCGTCGGCGGTGAACGTCGGACCGGACGGCGCGATTTATTTTGCTGACTGGCACAACCCGATCATCGGGCACATGCAGCATCACTTGCGCGATCCCAACCGGGACCACGGTCACGGGCGCATTTATCGCATTACCTATGAGGGGCGTCCGCTGGTGCCGAAAATCAGGATCGCGGGCGAGCCGGTCCCGGCGCTCCTGGACTTGTTGAAATCCCCCGAGAATCGCACGCGCGAGCTCGCGAAAGTCGAGTTGGGCGGACGCGACACCGCGCAGGTGATCGCGGCGGTGAAGCGCTGGGCGGACGGCTTGGACAAAAATGACCCGGCCTACGAGCATCACATGATGGAGGCGCTTTGGGTTCATCAATGGCACAACGTCGTGGATGTCGATCTCTTGAAGCGCATGCTCCGCTCGCCGGAGCCGCGCGCCCGCGCGGCGGCGGGCCGTGTGCTTTGCTACTGGCGTGACCGCGTGCCGGACTCGCTGTCGCTCTTCGCCACCATGGCGGACGACGAGAATCCGCGCGTTCGTCTGGAGGCGGTGCGTGGCGCGAGCTTCTATCGCGAGGCGGCCGCGGCGGATGTCGCGCTGGCGATTCTAAAGCACCCGACGGACTACTATCTCGATTACACCTTGAAGGAGACGCTACGCCAGTTGGAGCAATGGTGGCGCAAGGCGATCGCCGAGGGAAAACCGGTCTCGGCCGGAAACCCGGCGGGAATCAACCATTTGATCGGCAGCCTGACCACGGCGGAACTGATGAAAATGCCGCGCACGGGCCCGGTGCTCGAGGCGTTGCTCATTCGCAACGGCGTGGCGGACGCGGACCGCAATGTGGCACTGGACGACCTCGCGAAGGCGCGCAACTCCACGCGGGTGGCCGAGGCGTTGCGTTTGCTGGAGGCGGGGAATTCGGCGGGCGCGGTGAATGTCGCGCGGCTGCTCCCGTGGCAGGCGCCGGACCAATTGAAAGCGTCGCGGGGCAGGCTCGCGGCCTTGGCGGGTGGCAACGGACCCGTCGAGGTGCGGCAGGCCGCGTGGGCGTCGCTCGCGCTGGCGGACGGCTCGTTTGACACTGTCTGGAACGACACGTCCAAGATCCCGGCGCAATTGACCGAGGTCTTGAACGGCATCCCGTTGCTGCAAGACCCTGACTTCCGCGCGAAGGCCTACGGCCGTGTGTTGCCGCTGCTCTCGGAGACACCGGCGGGCTGGGCGGCCGGCGGCGCGACGAGCGTGAAGGGGCGGTACGTGCGGATTTCATTGCCACAGCCCGGGACGCTCACGCTCGCCGAGGTGCAGGTGTTTAGCGACGGAAAGAATATTGCGCCGCAAGGCGCAGCGAAGCAGTCGAGCACCAGCAGCGGCGGCACCGCCGCCAAGGCCATTGACGGCCGCACGGATGGCGTGTTCAACAGCGGCACGCAGACGCACACCCGCGAGAACGACCGGTCCCCGTGGTGGGAGGTGGATTTGGGGGGCGAGCAGCCCATCGAGTCGGTCGTGATTTGGAACCGGACGGAGGATGGCTTGGGCAAACGACTGGAGGGTTACACGCTCGAGGTGCTCGATGGCAATCGCCGGGAGGCCTTCAAGAAGGCTGGAAATCCGGCGCCTGCTGAAAGCGCGCGCATCGCGGTGAGCTCCGATCCGGTCGGCAGCGCCCGGCGCGCGGCGATTCGCGCGGTGGTCAGTATGAATCACGAGCCCGCGACAGTATTTGGGGCGTTGTCGAGCTTGATTGGCAAGAGCGATCAAGTCACCGAGGCGGCGCGGGGCATCCGCGCCTTGCCGGCCGCGAGTTGGCCCAAGGCAAAGGCGGGAGAGACCGCCACCGCCTTGGTGGCATGGGCGAAGACAGTGCCGGCGGGAGACCGCACGTCGCAGGATTTTGTGGAGACAGTTCAATTGGCGGGCGATCTCGCCGGGTTTTTGCCGGCGGACAAGGCGGCGGCGCTCCGGACCGACCTGAAGGGACTGCGCGTGGCAGTGTTCGTCCTGCGCACGGTGCGCGAGCAAATGCGCTACGACGCCCCGCGTTTGGTGGTCGAGGCGGGCAAGCCGTTCGAGTTGATCGTGGCGAACGACGACTTCATGCCACACAACGTGGTGGTGGTGAAACCTGGCGCCCGCGAGGCCGTCGGCCAGGCGGCCGCCACCATGCTGCCGGACCAATTGGACAGCAAGGGAAGGGCATTCATTCCGAATCGCCCGGAAATCCTGGGAGCCACGAGGCTGATCGAGTCCGGCCAGCGCGAGACCCTCAAATTGACCGCCCCGAGCGAGGAGGGCGATTGCGAGTATGTTTGCACCTTCCCGGGTCACTATCAGGTGATGTGGGGTCGCCTCGTGGTGACCAAGGATGTCGATGCCTATTTACAGGCGCATCCCGAGGCCCCGGCGGTGGGCGCCACTGGCGCCGCCCACAAGCACGGCTTCGAGTAAGCCCCCAACGACGGTGTTTTGGTTGGTTTAAAGCGCGGTCCGGCTTCCGCCGGACCGCGCTTTTTGCCTGCGTGTTTCCAAAAATGAAAGTTGCTAATCGCGTTCCTGCCAGCGCAACCTGTTGTTGTTTACGGACGCGCGCATGTCAGACAGTTGGTCACAGCAGGAAATCGAGGCCGCAGTATCCGATTATTTCGCGATGCTGGCGAGGGAGTTGCGTGGCGATTCGACGGGCAAGACGGAGCACTTTCGCCGCATCCAAAACCGGCTGGCCAACCGGAGCAAGGGCGCCATCGAGCGTCTTCGCCAGAACATCAGCGCGGTGTTGATTGAACTGGGCTATCCGTACGTGGATGGGTTCAAGCCGCTGGGAAACTACCAGCAGCCTCTTTGCGAGGTGATCGAGGCCGCGCTTCCGCAAGCCGTGGATCTTCAACAAGCCATTGCGGAAGCCATTGAACGGCCCGTGGAGGCGCCCGCGCCCATCAAGGACCTCCTCAGTTTGTTGATGCCGCCGCCCCGCTTGGAGGAAACCGAGGATGAGTCCCGGAACCTTGCCTGGCGGTTTCGCAAAACCGTGCCGCGGGACTACTTGGAACTGGAGGCGCGGGATCCCGCGCTGGGCCGGGCCGGGGAGGAGTTTGTTTTGCAATTCGAGCATCGGCGCCTTTGCGATGCCGGGCAGAAGACGCTGGCCGGCAAAATTGAGCATATTGCCCGCACCGAGGGGGACAACGCCGGTTATGACATCCGCTCCTTCGAGAACAACGGGCGGGAACGTTTGATCGAGGTCAAGACCACACGATTTGGAATGATGACCCCGTTCTTCGCCTCGAAAAACGAGGTCCGATTGTCCACTGAGCAACAGGAGGGCTACCACCTCTACCGGCTCTTCAAATTCGGCGAGCAACCCCGGATGTTCATTTTATCCGGCGCCTTGCGGGACACTTGCCAGCTTGAGCCGGCGCTGTATTCCGCCCGACCGCGATAGTAGCCTGTTTAAAACTCTGGCTGCCGGCGCTGCGAGGAATTTTGGCTTTGGGAGCGTGGTTTTGGGCGAAACGGAGGTATCCCTATTTTTTAACGGGCTGTTATGGTGCGGTTGTCCTGCTGCCCCCGGCCGGATTTCTTTGCGCGGCGTTTTTCTCCTCCTCGCCCCGGGACGCTGTGCCTCCAAAAACCCAGTTGCTATTTCAAAAATGTGTGCCACTGTATCATTTAACCCAAACAGCTATTGGGATTGAGTTACGCGGGGTTCGCGGACGCGGATTTGAGGGGCCGGAAAAATGGCATGAAAGAAGCTTTCTACCCCCGAGCCAAACTCGCTTTTAACCAAACCATGAAAAAAAACCTGCTGCTGGTGTTGGCGGCCTTGTTTGCGCTGGCCGCCACTTTGCGCGCTGCCGAAAATGATCCTTTACGGGCGACGATTAACGTCTCCGCCTCGGATCCCGTTGCCTTCGAGGGGGATGGGGGACGGGGGGAATTCGTCATCACCCGTTCCGGTCTGCTCGATGTGACGCTAACGGTGCTTTATGATGTCAGCGGAACGGCGGCCAACGGCATTGATTATCAAAAACTTTCCGGATCGGTTGTCATTCCGTCGGGAAAGACCGAGGTGCGGGTCCCGGTGATTCCCGTTTCTGACAAGGCCATTGAAGGCGTTGAAACTGTCGTTCTCACCCTTCAAACTCCGATTTGCCCGGCCATCTTTCCGCCTCCCCCGGAATGTTATGTGGTGGGCAAATCGAACGAGGCAACTGTCCGAATCACGGACAATGGCCCGGGGGTCAATCCGCTCACCGTCAAGCTGACCAGCCCGGCGAATGGCGCCAAGTTTGTTGCCAACAGTGTCATTCCGCTGATCGCGGAGGCACTATCGCCCAGTGGCGCGCTAGTGAAAACAGTGGCGTTTCGCGCTGGTGACAAAGTGCTGGCCATTACGACGAACAATCCCGCCTCGGGCTTGTCCGTCAACCCGTTCCAATTTCAGTGGAAGGGCGTGACTCCGGGGGAATACTCCCTGACAGCCCTGGCCATGGACACGGTCGGAAATTCCGCGACCTCCTCCCCGGTGAAGATCACGTTCACCGGCCCCGCCAGCATTCCGCCGGCTGTGGCAATCACCTCGCCCACCAACGGAACGATCATCACGGGTCAGGGCTTCCCGGCTGTCAGGGCTGTCACGATTCAGAGTTCCGATTCGGATGGCAAGGTGGTCCGTCTTGATTTGTTGGTGAACGGCAAAGTGTTGCTGACACGAACCAATTCGGCCGGTCTTGGGGCGTTGACCTCCCTGAATTGGAGTAACACCGTGTCCGGAATTTACGCCTTGGTGGCCAAAGCCACGGATGACAGCGGCACGTCGGCCACTTCCAAACCGGTGACAGTTTCGGTGTTTGTGCCGAATCGCCCGCCGATAGTCGTGCTAAGCAGCGCCAGGCCGGAACAGCCGGCCCCAACCCGGCTTAATTTGAACGCGGTGGTCACGGACCCCGACAATGACGCGATCCGCAAGGTGGAGTTTCTAATGAACGACAAGGTGGTGGGCTCTCTGCCCGGCAAAACGAACAATCAAGCCACTTACTCCTTGGTCCTTTCCAATGTCCAGGCGGGGGTGTACGCGGTATTCGCGCGGGCGACTGATGCGCGGGGGGCGACGGGTTACTCCCAGCTGCAAACAGTGATCATCGATCCTCGGTCATTCAATGGGTCGGTCTTGACCATCCAGTCGCCTGCCAACGGTGCGGTAGTCAGGTCCAACTCTTTTCCCGTGATCGTCCAGGCCACGCCTGCCTCGCTGTATGCGAAGCTTGAGATCTTGGTGGATGACAAGCCGGGCGGGGTTCTTGCCAGCAATTCTCCCACCACGTTCCGCGGGACGATTGCCAATCTCGAGACGGGCAATCATACGCTGACCGCGAAGGGGGTCGCGGTGGATGGTTTCACGCACTATTCACCCTCCATCGGCGTTGTGGTGGTGACGCCCCCGCGCCCGCCCACCGTGGCTTTGGTCTCCCCTGGGGACGGGAAAACCTACGTGGCGGGGGACAATATTTCCCTCCGGGCGGAAGCGGCGAGCCGAGAGGTCGAAATCACTCAAGTGGATTTCTACGCGGTCGCCGCCGGATCGACCGAGCGCATGTTGCTTGGCACGGACACGAGCGCGCCGTACAGCCTGACGTGGAGCAATGTCACGACAGGTGCTTACGTGCTCTCGGCGGTGGCGACGGACACTTTTGGTTCCACCGCCACATCCTCTGTGCACATTGCGGTCAGCGCTCCGCTGCCATCGGTTGTGATGGTGCGCGCGACGACTGCGCGAACCGCTGAAAATGCCCCCAACGTTCCTGGAGTCTTCACGGTGTCCCGCACGGGAAATCTGAACACCGATTTGAATGTGCGCTACACGCTCTCGGGAACCGCCAGCAACGGGGTGGATTATGCCAAATTGCCCGGTCAAGTCACGATTCCCAAGGGAAAGGCGACTGTCACGGTCACGGTTAATCCATTGCCTGACAACGCGAAGGAGCCGACTGAGACGGTGGTTCTCAAGTTGACGCAGTTGGTGTTCATCACGGTCCCCGCGCCAGAGGACAACTACAAAGTGGGCGAGCCGGGCTCAGCCATAGTGTCGATTTATGATAGCCCGCCCGCTGGCAACGCCAAGCCCTCGGTGGTCATCACCTCACCTGGGAGCGGCGACCAGTTTGCCGATGGCGAATACATCACCTTCCATGTGAGCGCGGGGGACAGCGATGGATATATTACAAAAGCTGAAATCTACGACGGTGATCATTTGCTCGCGTCCGAGACGCGCAATTATCTGGTTGCGCCCAAACCGGGCACTCCGGCTGAGTTCTCCTTGGTGTGGTCCAACGCCGTTGCCGGAACCTACGCGATCACGGCCAAGGCTTACGACGACAAGAACCAGTCGGGCGTGTCCAAGCCGGTCACAATCGTGGTGCGTAAGACGGACGGTCCGACCATCGTCACCGTGACCGCTCCGACGGCGACGACGAGTGAAAGCAAGCCTGGCTCGCCTGGCATTTTCAAAATCACCCGCACGGGCAGCCTGAAAGCCAGTCTAAATGTTCATTACGATTTGGGCGGGGCGGCGCGGAACGGGATCGATTATGAGATGCTGCCCGGCGTCGCCACCATCCCGGCGGGCGAGAGTTCCGTGCTGGTGAAGGTGGTGCCAATTCCAGACAAAGCGCTGGAGTTGAAAGAGGATGTGGTGCTGAAACTGTTGCAACTCGTGTACATCGTGGATCCCGGCCCCGAGAACACCTATACCCTGGGCCGGCCGTCCCAAGCCACCGTTATTATAACCGAGGACAACAGCACAGGTGCCAACCTGGCTCCGACGGTGACCATTACCTCGCCGACGGGTGACGTCCAAGTGCCGGCTGGCTCCAGTGAGACCTTCCATGTCCGCGCGGTGGACACCGACGGTTACATCACCCGCGGCGAGTTGTACGTCGGAGACAAGCTGGTTGCCTCGCAGGCGCTCAATTACCTGGTCGCGCCGAAACCCGGCACACCGGCGGAGTTCGCGCTAGTCTGGACCAACGTCCCGCGAGGCGGGTTCACTGTCACGGCCAGGGCTTATGACGACAAAAACCTCGGCGGCGTCTCCAAACCGGTTTCCGTGACCGGCCAGGACGCGCCCCTTGCGCCGGTCGTGACGGTCGTGGCCTCGATTTCCACGGTGGATGAGAGCAAGCCGCAATCGCCAGGCGTGTTCAAAGTCACACGCACCGGCAGCACGCAAAACAAGCTCAACGTCCACTATAACCTGGGCGGCGCGGCTGAAAACGGAATCGATTATCAGACCCTTCCCGGCATCGTGACCATTCCCGCGGGCGAGAGTTCGGTGCTGGTGAACGTCGTGCCGATTCCTGACAAGGCCATCGAGCCGAAGGAAAATGTGGTGCTCACGCTGTTGCAACTGGCGTCACTGGTTGATCCCGGCCCGGAGAACACTTACGCGCTCGGCACTCCCTATCAGGCGACGGTGACGATTCTGGACAACGACGCCACCACCAACGATGTGTTGCCGGTCGTTAACATCACGGCGACCACTCAAGTCGTGGGTGTCAACAGCGGCGTCGGGCCGGGCGAATTCACCGTGACGCGCACTGGAAACTTGGACGCCGATTTGACCGTGCTCTACACCGTCGGCGGCTCGGCCGTTCCGGGAAGAGATTATGAGAAGCTGCCGGGCGCGGTGGTGATTCCCAAGGGAGCGGCTTCCGCGACCATCGAGGTGAAGCCGCTCGTGCATGATATTAGTGTGCCACTGCTTACCGTGATCGTTTCCCTCGACTCGCCGGTGTGTGCCGCTGTGGTGCCTCCTCCGCCGGGATGTTATGCCACCGGCCCGCGCAACCAGGCCGTGGTTTACCTGTTGGAGTTTCCTCCGGTTCCGGGGGCGAACGGCGCGGTCAAAACGGCCAATGTGGCCGGGCCGGAGACCAGCGCGACCTTGCTCCGCGCCTTGGCGGACCGGGAGGGGAATGTAACCCTGTACTTTGCGGGACAGCCTGACTCCTACTACACCATCGAGACGCAGGACATTAACGGGGCCTGGACCGTGATCAATGTAACTTACACCAGCAGCGGAGACTTTTCCCACACCATCGACCCGGTGACTGGCGAGGTGGTGGCGGGTTGCCGCGCGCGATTGGTCAATTGGTAACCGGCTGACCGCGGACTTTTTGGTCACCGGTTATCCAGCCAAGCGCCATCGCCCGATTGCGGTGGCGCTTTTCTTTTGGTGTCATCCCTCATTCGACCCGACTCCTCTACGCAATATTGTCCGTGTTGGAGCAAGCAAGTTTCCTAAACAGCGGCACGGCTAGGTAAAATCGGAAGCAATACCAGCAAGATTCCAAGTAGTTATTGTCAGTCGAGCCGCATTCTGGCAATTTCTCCCCGTTCCATTGAGGTCCTGCCGCGCCTGACCCATCGCCGCTGGAAGTGTCGCTCAGCCACCTTGCCGGTGGTTTCTTTTAGCGAATGGCATTGGCGCGCGGTGGCCTCGCGCGGGACCAACAACTCTATGCAAAACCACAGCAAAATTCTATTAGGCATTATGCTCCTCGCCGCCGCGAGCACGGCGCGCGCGGGGACATTCTCCGCCAACTTCAATGACGGCCAAGTTCCGCCCGGATCCTCCGTGGTCGGCAACACCGTCGTGGAAGCCACCGGCGGGGTTACCAACACGGGCGTCCTTAAGATCACCAAGGCCATTAACTCGCAGGCCGGCTCTTTCATCATCGAGGACCTCGACGCGGGCGCGGCGGTTTACGGCTTTTCCGCCTCCTACATGCTCCGCCTCGGCGGCGGCACGGCCACCCCGGCGGACGGTTACAGTTTCAACTGGGCGACGGACATTCCGGATTCGGGCGGTTCCGAGGAAGGTGTGGGCACCGGCCTTTCCGTGGTTTTCGACATTTATGACAACGGCGCCGGCGAGGCTCCGACCATCGACATCAAGTGGAACGGTGCCACGCTTGCCTCGACGCATTTCACCCTTCCACAGATCACCACCACCAACGCGTTTGAGCCGGTGGTGATCAACCTGCACCCGAGCGGGTTGCTTGACCTGGCGTACAAAGGACAAGTGGTTTACACCAATTTGCCTGTCACGGGCTTCACCTCCCTGTCCGCCGCCCGTTTTTCGTTGGGCGGCCGCACCGGCGGCGCGAATGAAAACCAGTGGGTGGACAACCTGCAAATCAGCACCGCGCTGGCGCCGGAGATCGGCATCGTCTCGCAGCCGCGGGGCAAGACGGTGAGCGCCGGCTCGACCACCACCTTGAAGGTGGGCTTGAACAGCACGGACGGCGTCACCTACCAATGGTTCAAGGACAACGCGATCATTCCCGGCGCCACCTCCGCGATCCTCACCTTGAGCAATGTCACTCTGGGTGATGACGGCGGCAAATACCAAGTCAAGGCGACGGGGCCGAACAACACGGTGACTTCCCAAGAGGTGACTTTGCACGTGGTGCAAATCGATGTGACCGGCGTTGCCAAGGCATCGTTCAATTTTGAAGATGGCGCGGTGCCGGCCAACACCGCCGTGTACGGAAACGCGCTGGTGACAGCCGGCGCGGGCGCGGGTGGCTCGACCGGCCTCCTCCTCACGGACGCGAACAATGGCGAGACTGGCTCGTTTGTAGTGAATGATTTGGACAATGGCGCGGCGGTCACCGGCATCACGGTGACTTATAACCTGCGCGTGGGTGGCGGCTCGGTGCCTCCCGCCGACGGCAACAGCTTTAGCTTCGGTAACGGCCTCCCGGACGACGTGTTTGGCGCGCCGGAGGAGGGGGCGGGAACCGGTCTCGCGGTAGGATTTGATATTTACGACAATGCCGGCGGCGAAGCCCCCGCGATTGATCTCTCGTACAATGGCGTGCAGATCGACACGGTGAAACTGCCCATCGACGTGATCGAGACCGGTGACGCGTTTGTGCCCGTCGTCATCCAGTTAAAAAACGACGGAACGCTCGACGTGGTTTACAACAGCGAGGTCATCTTCCACAACCGCCCGATTCCAGGCTTTGCCTCGATCAGCGGCGGCCGTTTCGGCTGGGCGGCGCGGACCGGCGGGCTGAACGAGAACCAGATTGTCGATGACATTACCATCGCCACCACCACCGTGCCGGGACCGTTGCATTTCGTGCAGACACCCGCCTCCGTGGCGGCGTTGGTCGGCAAGACCGTGACCCTTGACGCGGCCGTGAACAATGACACCGGCGTCACTTACCAATGGTCGAAGAACGGCACGGCGGTTGCCGGGGCCACCAGCTCGAGCTATACCACGCCCGCGCTCACTCTGGGTGATGACCAGGCAAAATACAAAGTGACCGCCAAAGGCCCGGGTAACGTCACCATCGAGAGTGCCGAGGCGGTGGTATCGGTGGTCAATGTAACGATTCCAACGAGCCCGAAACTGGCGTTGAATTTCGACAACGGCCAGGTGCCGACGAACAGCGCGGTCTATGGCAACGCGGCCGTCGACAGCGGCATCATGAAACTGGTCAACGCGGAGAACGGGCTCAACGGTTCCCTCATCGTCCAGCCGCTGGAAGGCGGCGCGGAAGTGACCGGCTTCACCGCCGCGTTCAAAATGCGCACGGGCGGCGGCACGGTTCCCCCCGCGGATGGCTGGAGCTTCAACTTCGCCAATGATCTTCCCAACTCGACGATTGGCGGGGCGGAGGACGGCGCGGGCACTGGCATCACGGTGGGCTTCGACATTTATGACAACGGCGGCGGCGAGGCACCGTCCATCGACGTCCATTACGGCGGCCAAGTCGTGGCTTCCACCAAGGTTCCGATTTCCTTTATCGACACCGGCGACAACTTCGCCCAGGTGCTCATTCAAGTGAATCCTGCCGGCACCATCGACGTCGCCTATAACGACAACGTCGTCTATCACGGCCTGGCATTGCCGGGCTTCAAAGCCATCGCCAACGGGCGATTTGAATGGGCCGCGCGCACTGGCGGTTTGAATGACAATATGTGGCTGGATGACGTGGCGATCACCACCGTGAAATCCTCCGGTCCGCTGCGCTTCACCCAGCAGCCAGTCAGCCAGTACATCCTGCAAGGCCAGACGGCCACCCTCGCGGCGGTGTTGAGTGATCCGACCGGCGCCAGCTACGTCTGGACCAAGAACGGCACGACCATTGCGGGCGCCACAGGCGCCACGTACACCACCCCGGCGCTCGCGGCGGGCGATACCGGCGCGGCGTACGCGGTGAAAGCCACCAGCCCGACCGGCACGATCACCAGCACCAACGCGGTGCTGACCGTGGTCCCACCGATTACCGTGTCCAATCCGAACGTCTCGTTTGATTTCAACGACGGCGCTGTGCCGGCCGGCACCACAGTGTCCGGCAGCGCCACTCCGGACGTGACGGGCGGCGTGAATGACAGCGGCGTGATGAAGCTCACCACTGCGGACAACGGCCTCTCCGGCTCGTTCTATATTGAGGACCTCAATAATGGCGCGGCTGTTTCCGGATTCACCGCGACCTTCAATATGCGCGTGGGCGGCGGCACGACCCCGCCGGCGGATGGCTTCTCCTTCATCTGGGCCAATGACGTGACCGAGGGCACCGGCTTCGGCGAGGACGGCACCGGCTCCGGCCTGGTTGTCGGGTTTGACATCTACGACAATGGCGGCGGCGAGGCCCCGTCCATCGACGTGCGGTATGGCACCGCGCTCATGGCCTCCACGCTCGTGACCATCGACAAGATCGAGACCGGGGATGGCTTTGCCCCGGTGGCGATCCATGTGGATCCGGCCGGCACACTCGACCTGTTCTACAACAACCGGGTCATCTATTATCACCTGCCGCTCGCGGATTATGCCCCGATGGCGGGAGGCCTGTTCGCGTTCGGCGCCCGCACGGGCGGTTTGAACGAGAACCAGTTCGTGGACGACTTCAAGCTGGCGACCACCACCGGCACGGTCACTCCGCAGCCGAAGTTCACCAGCATCAAATCCTCCGGTGGCAACCTCACTGTGGAGTGGACGGGTGGCGGCACGCTGCAAACCGCTTCCACGGTGACCGGCCAATGGAGCAACGTGGCCAATGCCAGTAGCCCTTACTCCGTTCCGGCGGCGGCGGCGCAGGCGTTCTTCCGCATCGTCAAGTAATACGAGGCGGCGGTAACGCCGGGTAAATTCACAGTCACGGGGCGGTCCATTTTGGTGGGCCGCCCCGGTCTGTTTGGAAGGGGAGGGGAAGTCAGGCTAACAGCCCGTAAAAAACTCTGGCTGCCGCCGCTGGGGGGAATTTTGGTTATGGGCGCGGAGCGACGACGAGGCCTATTCGCCAGCGATCTGCCGGGGAGGAGCGAAATGCCCAAAGGCAAAAGAGCCTCAGCCCAAAGGGTTTCGCCGAAAACCACGCAGCTCCAAGAATTACATGCTCGCTCCTCACGCCTCGTCGGCGCATGGTTTTGGGCGAATCGGCGGTTTCCACAGTTTTCTAACCGGTCGGCAGGTTCTCAAACCGGTTCCGTGAACTTCCCACTGGACGTCTTGGGAAAGGTTTTGTAAATTATCTTACGAAATGTGTTGGGCGAGCCCCGGTGACAATGGCTGTAAAGTGCAATCCAGCCAAATTAAGGTTGTTGTTCCGCTTTCGGACCTGCGCACGGACCATGAGCTTCCAAGCGCGTAACTTGTTTCAAATCACGCCCCTCATTTTGAGATCATGCAAAGCTTTGCCGCATGGCTGTCGGTACCACGCCAGCGGACACTCGGTCATCAACGTGCCCTCGGTGCGCTTTGTGCCCTCTGTGGCTGCCGGTGACGGCATGGCCATTTTTGAGCAATTCAACCCAATTCAAGGTTGTTGTTCCGCTTTTGGGCCTGCGCGCCCACCTGCGCACAGGAAAGATCATGGAAAGGAGCAAGGAGAATGGCTTCACCCGTGGCTAAATCAAGGTCGTTCAAGGCAAATGACGCCATATTGCGGGACGTGTGGATGAAGGCGGGAGGACAAAAAGAGGGATTGTGGTCTGGAAAAACATGCCTTAGGGTAACGCGTGACGTGCGGTTAACCCGGCAAGAGCAAATGGTCCTGAGTTTGGTAATTGGCCTGCTGTCCCTCGGTTGGGCGGTAAAGGTTTACCGGACGGCCCATCCGCCGGAGATTCCAACCACCCAAGCCAGACCATAAGACGCATGCAGTCGCCCAGTTTTGAGGAAGTTTTGGACACCATCGTGGCCCAAGATGCTCGCTACCATAGGGATGCCTATCATTTTGTCCGCGAGGCGCTTGATTTTACGCAGAAGTTGATCGCGCGCACAAAAAAGGAAACCGGCCATATCTCGGGGCAAGAATTGCTCGGCGGCATCCGCGAATACGCCGTCAAGCAATACGGGCCGATGGCCATCACCGTGCTCGACGAATGGGGGGTGAAATCCACCCAGGACTTCGGTGAGATTGTCTTCAATATGGTCGAAAAGAGTCTGTTGGCGAAGACCGAAAAAGACAGCCGGGATGATTTTCGCGAGGGTTACGATTTTAACGACGCGTTTCGCAAACCTTTTCAGCCGGTCCGAAAAGCAACCTCGGCAACGAAAGAACCGGCTCCAGCGCCCGCCTCCACCCCGGCACAGCGCAAGCTTCACTAACCCTTCAGAACGGTTCGATCAGGATTCCTTGCTGTTTGGAATGCCTGCCCACTGTTCTCCCAAGCGGTAATCCGCGTCTTTATTTTCATGATCCAACCGAAACTAACGGGACCGACGGCTGGGGCTAGCGCCCTCGAATTGCCCGCCATTCCGGCGGATGTGCGGGTGGTTACCCTGGAGAACGGCCTGACGATTATTGTCCGGGAGGATCATAGCGCGCCCGTCGTTTCGGCGCAGGCGTGGTGCAAATCGGGGAGCATCCACGAGGGTCAATGGTTAGGGGCCGGCCTGTCTCATGTCTTGGAGCATATGCTGTTCAAAGGCACAACGACACGGCCCGGTAGCCGGATTGACCAGGAGGTGCAAGAGGCGGGCGGTTACATGAACGCCTACACCTCGTTTGATCGGACCGTGTATTGGATCAACGTTCCGAACACTGGCGCGCGGGTGGCCATCGACATTTTGTGTGACATCATGCGAAATGCAACGCTTCCCGAGGAGGAGTTGATCAAGGAACTGGATGTCATCCGGCGTGAGATGGACATGAACCAGGACGACCCCCACAGGCGGGCGAGCCGGCGATTGTTCGAGACGGCTTATACGCGGAGTCCTTACCGGCTGACGATCATTGGCTATCCTGACATTTTCAACGAGCTGAAGCGCGCGGACATCCACTCGTACTATCAAGGCCGCTACGTCCCGAACAATGTTTTCTATGTGGTGACGGGCGATGTGATGGCGGACGAGGTGGTCGGACAAATCAAGGAAGCCTACGCCAAGACCAAAGCACGCTCCCTTCCTCCCATGGTCCTGCCGGCGGAGCCGCGGCAAACCGCGCCGCGCGAGGTGATCGAGGAGGCTCCCATCGAGTTGGGGCATGTGCATTTAAGCTGGCATATTCCGGAGTTGGGGCATCCCGACGTGCCATTGCTGGACGTGCTGGCCGTCATCCTTGGCTCCGGCCGCAGCTCCCGATTTTACCAAGTCATTCGCGAGCAGAAAGGTTTGGCCCATTCCGTGGACGCGTGGACATACAGTCCCGGCAGTCCCGGTTTGTTTGGATCGAGCGCGCTGGTGGACGCGGATAAATTCACGGCGGCGCGGGACGCGATACTTGCCGAGGTGGAGCGGATCAAGAACGAGCTGGTTTCGCCGGCGGAACTGGCGAAAGCGGTGAAGCAATTTATCTCGGGAACGCTCTCCTCGCGGAAGACAATGCAAGGCCAGGCGCAGGATTTGGGTGGAAGCTGGCTGGTGGCGAACGACCTGAGTTTTTCCGAGCGTTATCTCGCGCTGGCACGGCAGGCGACAGCCGGGGAGTTGCAACGGGTCGCCCGCCAATATCTGACCACGTGCAACCGCACGTTGTACGCGCTTTTGCCCGCTGGCACGGCGCCCCAAGAGGTCGCGCATGTCGAGACGAGCACCGACCAGGCGGTGCAATTGTTCACGCTTCCCAATGGCCTGCGTCTCCTCGTGAAGGAGGATCACCGGCTGCCGTTCGTCGAGTTTCGCATGTTGTTCCGGGGCGGCGTGCTCTCGGAAAGCGAGGAGAACAACGGGGCCACATCCTTGATGACGCGCCTGCTGTTGAAGGGCACTGCCACCCGCACGGCGGAGCAAATAGCCGCCGAGATCGAGTCGGTCGGCGGCAGCATGGACACCTATGGCGGCAACAACAGTTTCGGGGTGCAAGCCGAGGTGATGCGGGAGGACTTTGACATCGGCCTCAATTTGATGGCGGATGTGATTCTTAACCCGTCCTTCCCGGAGGCGGCGCTGGAGCGCGAGCGCGAGGAGCAACTTGCCGGGATCAAGGCCCAGCGCGACCAATTGCTGCAAAGCGCCAGCCGCGCGATGAAGCG
>CAZMLP010000704.1:0-1610 GCA_964566745.1 uncultured Verrucomicrobiota bacterium
GAACTCGAATTTGGCGGTTTGACCCTCGCCAAGACCGGAAAGATTGGCCACGCGTTGCGGATTCATGAGGGGAATCACTAAACCCAAAATCCGGAATGACGAGAGAAATTCCAGAACTGGCGCCATAATAAACTTGGATTATTGCCAGTTTTCGGAGGCGTTTAACAAAAAGAGAAACGACCTTGTCCGCAACGTTTCCCGGGGCATGCATCGTGCTGAAAATTTTCGTTCACATTGGACCCATTAATTATGAAGACCCCATTATCGTCTCGATTTTCATTTGCGGCTTTGACATTGGCCGGCGCGGTCATCGCGACCTGCGTCCAAGCCCAGGATATTACCGTCAACAATTTCGATAGCGCCGATGAAGCGGCGGGTTGGGCCCGCTGGTGGGGCAGCGCGACGCAAGAATATGATTTCGACCCGTCCGTGGACGCGGCCAACAATGCCAGTTCCGGCTCCCTAAAAGCCATCATCGGTTTTGATTTGGCCACTTACGCCGGGGACAACCAATTTGCCGTTGTGGCGGGCTTCCCGGACAATGCCACCGTGGACGGCACCACCTTCACAAACTTGGTGTTCGATCTTAAATGGGACGGAGCTTCCCCGAAACGGTCCTATGGCGATTACGGCTACTTGGAGATTGGCTTCCGCAAGTCCGATTTTTCACAGTTGTGGCTGCCCGCCATGACCATCAGCGCCGACTCCGCGGACAAGTGGATTCATGTGGTGGAGCCCATTGATCCTGCCGCGCCCGGCGTGGATCAATTAACGGGAGTGGTGCTCAAGATGTGGTCGGGCGACCCGGCCTCCGGCCAGACCGGCACGGCGACCTTCTGGGTGGACAACGTGAAACTGGTTGCCAACACCAACGTGACGATTCCGCCGCCGACACTCTCCCTGGAGCCGGCGCAATCAGGATTGCGCCTGTTCGCCAGTGCGGGTGGGTCCCAGTATCAACGCCAAAATATCCGCACTGTGAACAGCACCTACTCCTGGGTGGACGTTGGGCGGCCGGTAACTTACTCGCTGACCATCAAGGATTACCCGGACAGCGCGCACACCGGTTTCCAAACTCATATTTTCCTGGTGCCCAACGCTGGCAATCCCACCGAAAGCGGCCCGGACTACAATGAGCCGAACCTGATTTTCCTGGATATTCAAAACAACGCCAATGGCGCGACCGCGACATTCCGTTATAAAACCAACCAGCCCAGCGGCAATACCATGGTGTACAACAGCAACCCCACCAATGGGCCGGTGGGCACCTTGGGAAGCGTGAGCGATACCACTGCCATCGGCACTTGGAGCATGACCTTCAGTAACAACACGGACGTTACCCTCACCAGCCCGGGCGGCACGACCACGAGCTTCTCCATGCCCGCCGACGCGGCGGCTCTTTTCGCCAACCCCCTGTACGCGTACTTCGGTGATCAGCCCAATCAATCGGGCAATATTTACCAGAGCGCGACGTTGGGTCGTGTGCAAATCACCGGAATCGACACGCCGATTGACGAAAACTTTGCCGGCGTGCAAAGCAATCCGGACGATCCGGCCAGCCCGCTCGATTTGGATTCAACCGTCTGGGCGCGGTACGGCGAAAACAATCC
>CAZMLP010000705.1:0-1524 GCA_964566745.1 uncultured Verrucomicrobiota bacterium
CGACTGCAGCGTCGGTGGTGATGAAACACAGCATGGTGGCGTGGAGCGGAACGGCGGCGGGGCGAGCACCGGTGGCGCTCATGCCGGGCTGGATCATCCCGGCCCCTTTGCAAAAGCCGCCAATGCGGACGGTCTTGCCGCCGAGCTTGAACTCCACCGCGACCTGCTTGGGCTTGGTGTCGCTGGTCATGATCGCCTCGGCGGCCTCGGCGGCGTGCTCGGGGGCGTCGCCGAGCAGTTGGGCCGCGTCGTGGATGCCCCCAACCACATTTTCCATTGGCAACTGGACGCCGATCCGGCCGGTCGAGCCGACCAGCACTTGCGCGGGTTGCATGTGCAAGTGTTCCGCCGCCACGCGGGTCATTTCGAGCGCGTCACGGTAGCCTTGCTTGCCGGTGCAGGCGTTGGCGTTGCCGGAATTCACCACGATGGCCTGGGCCGAGCCGCGGCGAACGCGTTGCGCGCAGACCTTCACCGGCGCGGCGCACACCTGGTTGGTCGTGAACATGCCGGCAACGGTGGCGGGGACGGTGGAGACAATTAGCGTCAAGTCGCGCTTTTTCCCCTTGTTGGAACCCTTGCCGGTGCCCATGCGCTTAATGTCGCAAAAGACGCCGCTGGCCAAAAAGCCCTGCGGGGCCACGATGGAACCTGGCACCTCGGATAATTTCTTCATGATTCGATGGACTGCTGTGGCGGGCCGGCGCTTTTATCAATTGCCGGACCCGCGCGGCAAACGGAAGCAATTCAATCCTTGGGTGTCAATACTTCACATTGCCGTTGGAAAATGGCGGCGGGATCGCAGGAAGAAGAGGCTGGCATTCAATGGCAACAGCGAGCAATCGCCCATGCACCGCGCATTGGGAGGGGCATTATTAAAGTTTTTTGGCGGGTCACCGATGACTCCAAGGATAAGCTGTACCGGTTGGATTGTCGTATCACCGGCGTGCCGGGCGAATGGACACGTTTTCCGCACCGAAACAGACCATGACGATCTCCGCCCAACTCATGCAGGCCGCGCTCGCTCATCACGAGACGGGACAACTGGCATTGGCCGAGCCGATTTACCGGCGCATCCTGGCGTTCGACCCCGGCCACGCCGAAGCGCTGCACATGCTGGGACTTTTGGCCCACCAACTGGGCCAGAGCGAGGCGGGTGTCCGGCTCATGCGCCGGGCCATGATCATCGACGACCGAAATCCCGCGCTCCACAACAATTGCGGCATCGCCTCCCGCGCCTCGGGCCGGCTGGACGAGGCCATCCACTTTTACCAGCGGGCCTTGCAACTGGCTCCTGACTATGTGGACGCCCGTTTCAACCTGGGCAATGCGTTGAAGGAGGCCGGGCGTTTCGCGGACGCCGCCAGGAACTTCGAGCAGCTCCTTCCGGTCCAGCCCGAGGCGGCCGATTTGCAGCTCAATTTGGGATGTGTTTACGAGTCAATGGGACGGCTGGCGGACGCGGAGACTTGTTTTCAGTCCGCCGCGCGACTTTGTCCCGAGGCGGCGGAGCCACGACTCAAC
>CAZMLP010000706.1:0-3928 GCA_964566745.1 uncultured Verrucomicrobiota bacterium
GAGGTGGTGGCGCCGAGCGAAGGCCCAAGGGGCCCGCCCGCGTTTCTGGCCGGAGCTTGATCAGGCCTCCGCCCGCGCGAGAACCGTTGCCCAAGGCGGTCCAGGTAAAGATAAATCACCGGCGTGGTGTAGAGCGTGAGAAATTGCGAGACGAGCAATCCGCCCACGATGGCGATGCCCAGCGGACGGCGCAACTCGGAGCCGGTGCCGGACTCCAACGCCAGCGGCAGCGCGCCGAGCAGCGCCGCCATGGTGGTCATCATGATCGGCCGGAACCGCAGCAAGCAGGCCTGGTAAATGGATTTTTCAGGTGGCAAGCCATCGCCACGCTCGGCCTCCAGCGCGAAGTCGATCATCATGATGGCGTTCTTTTTCACGATTCCGATGAGGAGGATGATGCCGATCAACGCGACGAGCGAGAGGTCCTGGCCAAAGACCAGCAGTGCCAGCAACGCGCCGACCCCCGCTGATGGCAAGCTTGAGAGAATGGTGATGGGGTGGATGTAACTCTCGTACAACACCCCGAGCACAATGTAGATCACCACGATGGCCGCGAGGATCAGGAACGGCTCGCTCTTCAGAGACGAGCGGAACTCCGCCACGCTGCCAGAGAAGGTCGGCGCCACAGTCTCCGGCAAACCGATCTCCACCTCCGAGCGCTGGATCGCCTTCACCGCCGCTCCCAGCGAGGAGCGAGGAGCGAGGTTGAAGGAAAGCGTCACCGCCGGGAACTGCCCTTGATGAAGAATCGAAAGCGGCGCGATGCCGGTCTTCAACGTGGCGAACGCGGCCAGCGGCACCATTTGGCCGGTCGAGGATTTCACGTAAACCTTGTTCAGCGACTCGGGGGTGAGTTGGAAGTGCGGCTCGGCTTCAAGAATCACCCGATATTGGTTTAACTGCGTGAAGATGGTGGTGACCTGTCGCTGGCCGAAGGCGTCATACAAAGTGTCGTCAATCGCCTGCGGCAGGATATTGTGGCGCGAGGCCTTGTCCCGATCCACGTCCACCATGACCTCGTAACCCGCGCTTTGCTGGTCGCTCGCGACGTCCGTCAACTCAGGCACGGTTCGCAACTTTTCCAACAGCTTGGGCGCCCACTCGGCCAGTTCCTCCTCATTCGCGTCTTGCAACGTGTATTGGTATTGCGTGCGGCTGATCCGGCTGTCGATCTGCACGTCCTGCACCGCCTGCATGTAGAGCGAGATGCCCTCGACATCCTTCGTCGCCTCGCGCAAACGGTCGATGATCTCCCGCGCGTCGGCCTTGCGCTGCTCACGCGGCTTCAAAGTGATGTAAAGCCGGCCGGAATTGACGGTGGCGTTCACCGTGCCAGCCCCCACGAACGACGCGACGCCGGTCACGTCCGGGTCGCGCCGCACGATATCCGCGATGGCGCGCTGGCGGTCCACCATCGCGCGGAAAGAGATCGATTGCGCGGAGTCGGTGACGCCCGTGATCATGCCGGTGTCCTGCTGCGGCAGGAGCCCCTTTGGCACAATGATGTAAAGCCAGATCGTCGCCACCAGCGTCGCAAAGGCCACCATCAGCGTGAAAAACTGGTGGCGCAACACCCATTTCAACCCGGCCTCGTAGGCGTTCAGCATCCATTGGAAAAAATGCTCGGTGGCGTGATAAAACCAGCCGTGCTTGGACTTGTCCTCCGCCTTCAGCAGGCGCGCGCACATCATCGGCGTGAGGGTAAGCGACACGATCGCGGACACCACCACCGCGACGCTGAGTGTGATGGCGAACTCACGGAACAAGCGGCCCACGATGCCGGTCATGAAAATCAACGGGATGAAAACCGCGATGAGTGACACGCTCAAGGAGATGACTGTGAAGCCAATCTGCTTTGCGCCTTTCAAAGCCGCGTCCATTGGCTTTTCGCCCGCCTCGATAAAGCGAACGATGTTCTCGATCATCACAATGGCGTCATCCACCACGAAGCCGGTCGAAATGGTCAGCGCCATGAGCGAGAGATTGTCCAGGCTGAAGCCGGCCAGCTTCATGACGCCAAAGGTGCCGATCACCGCCAGTGGCAGGGCCACGCTCGGAATCACCGTCGCCCAGAATTTGCGCAGGAACACAAAAATCACCATCACCACCAGCAGGACTGTCAGGACCAAAGTGAATTGCACGTCCGCCACCGACGCGCGGATGGTCTCGGTGCGGTCGCTCAAGATTTCGATCTTGGCTGTGGGCGGGATCACCGACCGCAGGCGTGGCAACAGGGCCTTCACACGCTCGGCGGTCTCGATGATGTTCGCGCCTGGCTGGCGCTGGATGTCGACGATCACCGCCGGCTTGTCGCCCACCCAGCCCGCGAGCCGCACATTCTCCACATTGTCGATCACCTGGCCGATGCCGCCCAAGCGAATCGGCGCGCCGTTCCGATAGGCGACGATCACATTGCGATACTCCTCGGCCGAATAGATCTGGTCATTGGCACTGATGGTGTAGGACTGGCGCTTGCCGTCGAAGCTGCCTTTGGGGGCGTTGACGTTGTTCTGGATCAGCGCGGCGCGCACATCCTCCAAGCTCAAGCCGATGGCCGCGATGGCCGCCGGATTGATGCGGACGCGCACCGCGGGCTTTTGGTTGCCCTCGATGGTCACGAGGCCGACGCCCGTCACCTCGCTCAATTTTTGGGCAAGCACAGTGTCGGCGAGGTCGTTGACCTTTTCGAGCGGCAGTGTGTCCGACGTCAGTTTTAGCGTGAGAATCGGCGTGTCGGCGGGGTTGACTTTGCTGTAGGCCGGCGGGTTCGGCATCGTCTTGGGGAGGACGCCATTGGCCGCGTTGATGGCCGCTTGCACGTCCTGCGCGGCCGCGTCGATGTCCCGGTCCAGGTTGAATTGCAGGGTGACGCTCGAGTTTCCGAAGGAACTGATCGAGGTCATCATCGAGAGACCGCTGATCTGGCCGAACTGGCGCTCCAGTGGCGTGGTGACGGAGGAGGCCATCACATCCGGGCTGGCGCCGGGATACTGCGCGGTGACCTGAATGGTGGGGAAATCAACCGGCGGCAGGGCGGAGATCGGCAACAGGGAATAGCCGAGTAATCCCATCAACACCACCGCGACCATCAGCAACGAGGTGGCAACCGGCCGGCGGATGAATGGCTCCGAGATGTTCACTGCTCGGCCTGCTTGACGCGGTTGGTCCGTGCGCCGCCTCCGCTCGTGCCGCCTTGCCGCCCGCCACCTTGGTGACCTTCGCTCGTGCCGGGGGGGCCACCTTTTCCCGGAGGTCCGCCTTGGCCAAGCTTCACCTTTGACCCAGGCTGCAATTTATATTGGCCATCCACCACCACTTTTTCACCGGGCGTCAGGCCGGACTCGATCAATGCCTCACCCTGGTCAATTTGTCCGACCTTGACCGGCCGGATCTGCACCGAGAGATCCTCTTGAATGACAAACGCGTACGGGCCCTCCGGTCCGCGTTGCACCACTTGGGCGGGGACCACTATCCCGTCCTTATGTGTGGTGAGGAGCAAACGGACGTTCACGAATTGCCCCGGCCACAGGTGAAGGTCGGTGTTTGGAAAAGTGGCCTTGAGCTTGATGGTGCCGGTCGAGGTGTCGATCTGGTTGTCGATGACGGTGAGCTTGCCGTGCGCAAGCTGCGTGGTGTTGTCGCGGTCCAAAGCCACGACCGGCAATTCCGCGTCGTTCGCTTGCTGCTTGTGAATCTCGCGGAGATGTTGCTCCGGCAAGGTGAACACCACGGAGATCGGTTTGAGTTGCGTCACCACCACCAGTCCGTTCGTGTCGCCGGTGTGAATGATGTTGCCCTGGTCCACTTGGCGGATGCCCGTGCGGCCGTCCAGCGGGGAGACCAGCGTGGCGTATTGCAACTGGACCTTCGCGCTGTCAATGGCGGCCTGGTCGGCCTTCACCGCGGCGATTAACTGGTCCGTGGAGGC
>CAZMLP010000707.1:0-2293 GCA_964566745.1 uncultured Verrucomicrobiota bacterium
GCGCGAGCAAATCGTGGGCCGGAACTTTGGCGCGCTGTATGGCGAGCGCCTGCGCCCCGAAATCGCGGGCCGGCTGGGCGCGGCCATCGGCGCGGCGACGCGCGGCGTGGTGGTGCGAATTGAGGAGAACCTGGGGGCCGCCGACCCGCCGGCCGCGACGCTTGACCTGTTGATCAAACCATTGCGTGACGAGAGCGGGGTGGTGAAGCTGGTCATCCCGGAGGGGCGGGACATCTCCGAGCACAAACGCGCCCTCCGCGAACTGGAGACGGCTTTGCAGGAAAAAGAGATGCTGCTGCGCGAGGTGCATCATAGGGTCAAAAACAACCTCCAAGTCCTCGGCAGCCTCTTCCAATTGCAGTTGGGCGTCGCCACGGACCCCGCTGCGCGGATGGTGATCCGCGAGAGCCAGGCACGGATCCAGGCCATGGCCCTGGTGCATGAGATGCTTTGTCAGGAAAACAAGGAGGGGCGGATTGATTTTGTCGCCTATGTACGGTCCCTGGGCTCCATACTTTTGCGCGCTGGCTCGACCGGATGTGTTTCCGTCAGCCTGGAAATCAACGCGGAGTCGGCGGCCCTGAACCTGGACACCGCGATCCCGGCCGGCCTCGCGCTCAACGAACTGGTCACCAACGCCCTGAAGCACGCTTTTTGCGACCGTGACACCGGATGCATTCGAATTGGACTGCGCGGCTCCTCCCCGCAGGGTTTTGTCCTGTCCGTGGCGGACAACGGGGTCGGCGTGCCGGCCGATTTGCTCTCCCGACGCGGCAATTCCCTGGGAATCCGGCTCGTCCGGATGCTGGCCGCCCAACTGGACGGAAAGGCGGAATGGGAAACGCGCGAGGGAACCACGGTGACTTTCAAGTTTTACGAAATCTCACGCGGCGCCCCGCCCTGAAGCATGCCTGCTGCCCGCATTTTGGTCGTCGAGGACGAGGCATTGATTGCCGTTGATCTGCAAGAGCGGCTGGGCCGGCTGGGTTTTGCGGTGACGGGCATCGCGGACACCGGCGCCAGGGCGGTTCAAGCCGCCGCCGAGCAGCAGCCGGACGTGGTGCTGATGGACATTGTGTTGAAAGGCGCGATGGACGGCATCACGGCGGCGGAGGAGATCCGCCGTCAATGGGAGATTCCCGTCATCTTTGTCACGGCCAATTCCGACGGCGAGATGGCGCGGCGCGCCTGTTCCACCGGACCGGCCTGTTTTCTCACGAAGCCGTTCGACGAGCGCGAGTTAAGGATCAACATCGAGCTCGCGTTGCACAACCGCGAGCGGGAGCGGAAGCGGCTGGCCCGCGAGCTTGCCGCCGTTCGCCAGGAGTTGAAATCGTTGCAAGGGGTCATCCCGATTTGTTCCGCGTGCAAAAAAATCCGGGATGAGCACGGGAAATGGGATCCGCTGGAGCAATACATCACGCAAAATTCCCGGGCGCGTTTCTCGCACGGCCTTTGCCCGGAGTGCAGCGCCAGTTTCTTGCGCGACGTCGCCCGGTACACGCCATTGTGACCCCCGCGCGGGGTGGCCTGCCTTTGGCCGAATAATTCGCGGAAAAGCGCGTTCCCGGCGGTAACCTCCATTTCACATTGCGGCGGACAAATTTGTTGCCGCCTCGCTGGCCAGGTGTTAGAAAGACATCCGGTCTATCCACCCTCTTAAAGTTTGGGACACATCTCTCTCTCTATGAAAAAGCACTTTCTCTTTTGGGCAGCGTCTTTAAGTCTGGTGGCCGCGACGAGCCTCTCCGCCGCGGTAATCACCGTCACCACCACGGACAATAGCCAGGCTGGCTCCCTGTTGTCGGCGTTAAACAGCGTCCACACGGGAGACACGATTCAGTTCAATATTCCCGGGGCCGGCCCGCATTATATTCCAACGCCCGCGGGCGGGTACCCGCTGATCACGGTAAGCAACGTCACCATCAACGGGTACAGCCAGCCGGGTTCCTCGCCGAACACCAATCCAATTCTCGCCACGAACAACGCCAAAATCCAGATCGTGCTGGACTCGCGTAATAACAACTATCATCTGCTCGATTTTGAGGGAGACACGCCGAATGACGACACAGGTTATGGCGACGGCGAGGCGTGCGTGTTGGGCGTCCTAGGCGCCAAGGGAGCCGTCATCAAGGGCTTGGGAATTCTTGCCAACCCGATTCCCGGGCAGAACGGGAGTGGAGATGACATCCATCTCTACGGCGTGTCTTTCGCCAAGGGCGGTTCCGGAACCGTCAGTGGTTGCTGGATAGGCGTGGATCCGAAAGACGCTGTCACACTCGGCGGGCCGTTT
>CAZMLP010000708.1:0-2253 GCA_964566745.1 uncultured Verrucomicrobiota bacterium
ATTCGCCGGTGTCCGACCAGTCCGCAACGAAGACGCCGCCATCCGGACCATACATCAAATCAATGCCGCGAAACCATTTGTCCGCTGCTTGGGCGAAATCCGCGCCATGTTTGCCGGTGTAGCCCGAGCCTTCGCGCACGAGCGAGTCCATGTTGAGGCGGCGTCCATGATAATTGATTGTGAAAAGTTTGCCGCGATACTCGTCCGGCCAGTTGTCGCCGAGATAGATCATCAGCCCGGTGTGGGCGTGGCCCCCGCCCGCTTGCGAGGATGTCGGCGTGACCCCGAGTTTGCGCACGTCACTCCACACCTCGCGCGTGTCCCAGTGCAAATGATCCGCGTGCTGGTCGATCAACCGGTAAATACGCGGGTTGGAATCATCGCCAAACATCCGCCGAAAATGCGCGCCGGGGATCACTTCCCAGAGATGCCCGATCACCGTGTTGATGTGGAACGCCTCGCCGTGCTCGTCCCAATCCATGCCCCACGGATTCGTCGTCCCGTGAGTGACCATCTCCACTTCATGGCGCGCCGGGTGATACCTCCACACCCCCGGCCCCAGAGTGGTGCGTCCGGCGTCCGCCGTGCCGGGCGGGCCGACCTTCGACGTGCCGAGAATGCCATGCCGTCCGTAGAGCCAGCCGTCCGGTCCCCAGCGCAGCCCGTTGGCCATGTTATGCTGTGTGTTGGTGAAGTCGAAGCCGTCGAGAATCGTCACCGGCGGGCCGTCCGGAATGGCGTCGGCATTGCGATCCGGAATGAACAGCAAGTTTGGCACGCAAAGCGCCCACACCCCGCCCAGTCCCACCTCAATGCTCGTCAGACGTTGCGGGCCGTCCCAAAAAACGGTGCGCTTGTCGAAGCGGCCGTCGTTGTCACTGTCCTCAAATACCACAATGCGGTCCCGCTGGCGCAGGTCGTAACCCAGCGGTCGCTCGGCATAGGTGTAACACTCCGCGACCCACAAGCGCCCGCGCGCGTCGAGGGCGATGGCGATCGGCTGGCGAACGTCCGGCTCGCCCGCGAAAAGAGTGCAGCGAAAGCCGGGCGGCACGGTGAATCCCGCCGCGGCCTCCGCCGGAGACATCGGGGCGCCGGGATCTTTTTCAGAGTTGACCGGCTCGGGAAAATCGGCCGCGTTTCCAACGGCCAGGGCCGTCATCAGGAGGGCAAGGATGAGCTTCATGCGCGAGAGCGTGTGAACCGAAACATCCTGCGAATCGCGCGCCGGGGAAGCAAGGCGCGAGTTCACCGGCTTTTCTTTTGCAATCCTTTCGCGGCGGCGTAGAGTCGGGTGAGAGTTCTCTTCATGAATGCCGCCATTTCACCCGCAACCGCGCGCCGACGGCGCTTGCCCGCCGGCTTCACCCTGATCGAGCTGCTGGTGGTCATCGCGATCATCGCCATCCTCGCCGGAATGTTGTTGCCCGCGCTGGCCAAGGCCAAGGAAAAGGCGAAGAGCATCAGTTGCGTGAACAATCTTCACCAGATGGCCATCGCCTCGAAGGTTTACTCGAACGATAGCGACAGTCGCTACTGTCCGACGTTTCAGGTCCGGGGAAACAATGTCGAGCGTCACGGTTGGTTCAATATCCTCCAACCTTACCAGCAAACGACGAACCTGCTTCTCTGCCCCAGCAAGACCAAGAAGTTCAAGGAGGTGGTGGCCCTTTATCCCTCTGACCAGCAAGAGAAGTCGGTTTCCAATTACGCGATGAATTTCCGCCTCGGCGGCTGCGACTGGCCGGGCTCGTGGGATGCGAAGGACTGGCCGCAACTAAAGGATTCCTCGGTGAAGAACGCGGCCAATACCGTTCATCTCACCGATGGCGGCGTGAAGCCCGTCAATTCCAAAGATCCCAACAAATGCATCACGCCAAAATCCCCGGAAAAGCCGGGCTGCTGGATCGTTCATGACCCTGGAAACAGCGCGCCGTGTGACGGCTGTGTGACGGCGGATGATCCCAATTGGGGCGGACCGCACGCGCGCCATGCGAACAAGAGCAACATCGCCTTTTCCGATGCCCATGTGGAGTCAAAGAAGCCCGTTCAATGGTACTGGTCGGACACGCCGTGGCTGAAGCCGGACGTTGGAGGGTATTAAAAAAACGACTCGGGCGGGCCCGCTTTCGCGAACCCGCCCGTGACAGTCCAAAAACAGTTTTCCGGGATTTACCCCCGCTTAAACCACTGTGGCCATCTCCGGCGCGGCGGCCTTCGAGATCACCATCTCCCGCCAGAACCGCTTCGGCG
>CAZMLP010000709.1:0-4343 GCA_964566745.1 uncultured Verrucomicrobiota bacterium
GACGCCTGCGAGCGCTGTGCTGTTAAACTGGGTAAATGCGCCCGCCAGAATAATTTTCCCGTCGGCCTGCACCGCGATGGCATTGACAGAATCGTTGGCGCCAGAGCCGGTCACAAAGGTGGAATCCACCGCGCCCGTCCCAGTCAAGCGGACAATATGGCTGGCAGTCGCCCCGCCCGCGGTGGTGAAGTCGCCTCCAACCAAAATCTTGCCGTCCGCCTGAATGACAATGGCGTTGACTCGTGTGAACACCCCGCCGCTCAAACCGGCGTCAAAGGCGGGGTCAACGCTTCCATCCGGGTTAAGCCGGGCCAGGCTGGCATGGTTAAAATTGTTTACCGCGCTGAAGCTGCCGCCAATAAGCACTTTTCCATCGGATTGCACGGCCGCGGCGTAAACCACGTTGTTCGGTCCCGCGCCGGGATTAAAGGCGGTGTCCACCGACCCATCCTGGTTCAGACGCACCACTCTCACGCGCGCGGCGGCGCCAGCCATGGAGAAGCTGCCCGCCGCGATTGCCTTGCCGTCCGGCCCAATTGCCACGGCGTTGACCGTGCTGTCAAAGGCGAGGGCGGGATTGTAAGTCGTGTCCACGCTCCCGTCGGTGTTCAAGCGGGCAAGCCCTCCGCGAGGCAGGTCATTCATGGTGGTGAAGGAGCCGCCGGCGAGGATTTTTCCGTCGGATTGCAACGCGAGGGATTCCACCGCTCCGTCCGTTCCCAGGGCCAGGAAGTTGCCGTCCAAATGGCCGGGCTGCGTTCCGAAGTCAGAAACTCCGGTAACCGTGACGGTTGCGGAGGCGCCGGTGGCGCCGGCATTATCCGTGACAACCGCGGCAATGGCGTGGGCGCCGGCGGCGGCATTGGTGTAAGTGATGGCAAAGGGGGCGGTGGTGGCGGTGCCGAGCAGCGTGGCACCATCGTAAAAATCCACTTTGGTCACTGAACCATCAAGATCGGAGGCGCTGGCGCTGACGCGCAAATTGCGGGGCGCGATGAATTTTGTCCCGGCGGCCGGGGAGCTGATGGAGACAATGGGAGGCACGTTCGGACGCGGATTTACCGTGAGGACAGCGACCTGGCTGGTCACCGCGCCCGAGCCGTTGTTCACGACCACGGTGTAATTTCCGGAGTTGGTGAACTGCACAAAATCCATTTCCAGGAAGGGCCCGGTTGAGTTGGTGACAACATTTGTCGCGTTGAAGTACCAGACGTAGCCAAACGGCGGCTGGCCTCCCACGTCCACAAAGAAATCAACATTGCTGCCGACGATCACCGTCTGGCTGGCGGGCTGCGTGAGGATCACCGGCGGCGAGACGATGGTCAGGGTGGCCGGCTGGCTGTTGGTCGAGCCTGCCGGGTTCGAGATGGAAACGGTGTATGAGCCTTCTTGCGCTTGAGTGATGTTCGACAAAACCAAACTTGAATTGGTGGCGAGATTGACGAGCAGGCCGTTCCGGAGCCACTGATAGCGGAGAGGCTCATCTCCCGTCGCGACGACCGTGAATGTCACGGTGGCGCCGAGCGCGGCTGAAACACTGGCCGGTTGGGCGGTGATGGCCGGCGGTTGTGCCGACGCGGCTGACACCACTAAGTCAAAAAAGGCCGCGGCACTCTGCCCGTCTGTGTCAGCCACAGTAATGTTGATCCGAGCGGCGCCGGTCTGGCCGAACACCGGATTGATGATGATCGTCCGATTGGTTCCCGTGCCATTGAAGAAAATGCCGGTGTCCGGGACCAGGCTTTGATTAAGCGACTGGCCCACCAAGGCGAGATTATCCGTGCCGTCCGGGTCGTTAACCACGAAGTCAAGGCGAGTGAAGCCATTCACATCTCCAGTCACGGTGTTGGTGGGCAGGCTGATGGACGGCGGGTCGTTGACGTTCAAGACCTTTACCAAAAACGAGGTGTCGGCGGAGAGTCCCTCGGAATCGGCCACATGCACCGAAATAAAGGAGATGCCAACTTGGTTGGTCGCGGGCATCAGGCTCAGGAAGCGGCTCGCGCCGCTTCCCGTGAGCACAATGTGGTCATTCGGAATCAAGCCTGCATTGCTGGAACTGGCAGAGACGGTCAGGTTCGCGGCCGGGGTTTCGGCGTCCGATACTGTGAACGGCACAAGGCTTAACGCCGTGTCCTCGTTGATGAAAGTGTCGGGGATCGTCGTGATCGTCGGCGGAGTGGCCGATAGAACCGGGGCAAAAGCAAAAAGCAAGGCCGGCAGGAGAACTTTCAGGAACTGTTTCATGAGTTAAACGCGGCGTTTTAGAGGCCGACAACGGCCGTTCACACAAAAAGAATATCTGTTGGCCAACTTTGGATGCAAAACAGGCGCATATTCAACGCCGGACAATGGCCTGACAAGCACATAGTGGGCCAAGTCGGGCTTTTGCGCGGGCTGGCCGGACGAATTCCTCCCGCAGAAGGAGGCTCGGGAACTTGTTTAGAAAAACGAGTCGCCATTTCCGCCCGTTGCGCGGACCAGCGAGTCCCTATTGGCTGGCGAGGCGCCTCAAAATGGCCAGGTTCTCAACATCCTCATGCATATCGGCGGATTTCGGGGTTTCCAGGCAGCCAGGCGTCCGCCCAAAGCGCGGATCGCCCGCGATATGGCGGAAGGCTTCCGCGCCGATCTTGCCTTGGCCGATGCCGGCATGGCGATCCACGCGGGAGCCGAGGCCGGTCTTCGAGTCGTTCAGGTGGAAGGCGAGGATTTGGTCGAGGCCGATGAGCGTTTCCACTTCCTTGATCGCGGTCTGCCAGCCCTTCGGAGCGCGAATGTCGTAACCAGCCGCGAAAAAATGCGCCGTGTCCAGGCAGACTCCCAGGCGTTCAGGCTTTTTGATTTGATTGTAGATCGCGCCCAAGTGGGCGATCTGGTGGCCAAAGCAAGTGCCTTGTCCGGCCGTGTTCTCCAGCGCGACACGAACCGGCGAATGAGCGGTGGCGGCAAACACCTCGTCCAGCCCGGCCACGGTGGCGCGAATGCCAGCCTCATCGCCCTGGCCGAGGTGCGCGCCCGGATGCATGACGAGAAAGGGCAGGCCGAGGTCTGTCGCCAGATTGATCTCCTGGATGAGCGACTTGACTGATTTGTCGCGATTGTCCGAGGGCGGAGCGCCGAGATTGATCAAATAGCCAGTGTGTCCAAAAACATGAGCAAGTTTGCCGCTGGCGAACTGATTGGCGTACTTCGCAATGTCGTCTGGTCCATAGGGCTTGCCAAACCATTGCATGTTGTTTTTGACGAACAACTGGACCACATCGCAGCGGATGCTGATGCCGCGTTCCAACGCCTTCCAAACCCCGCCACCCGTGGACATGTGAGCACCGAAGAGCATGGGAGAGTATTGATGCGGAGGGAGCTTAACTCAAGTCGTGACGGGGCAGGGAAAGGGCCGGCATGCCGGTTCCATGGCCGCTATTTCCGTTTTTAAAAAAACGGCGGGAATTCCTCGCGAAATTCCCGCCGTCACCCAGATCAAAATTGAAGCCGGTTATTGCTGGCCGGTGTATTCGAGGCGGACGATCTGGGTGTCCTTGTTGTTGCTCCACGCCGTGCCGTATTCGATCACGTAAAGGCAGCCGTCCGGCCCAAGCTCCATATCCATCGGGCGCTTGAGGGTCATGTGCTCGCAGAAGCGCTCCATGCGCAGCGAGCCGTCCGCCGCGCGGGCGATGTTTTCGTTTTCGTCCAGGTGCACCGCGATGATCCAATTGCGCGACCACTCGTAAATGAACAGCGTGTGGTCGAACTGCCTCGGCAGCTTGTGCTCGGACTTGAGGTTCGCGTCGTAATAATAGACCGGTCCCGCCATGGCGGTGCGGCCGCCACCGCCATTCACCACCGGGAAGCGGGTCGAGGCCGAGTTCGCGTAATAAATGAACGCCGGCTGCGCGGCCGGGAGATCCTTGCGCCCGGTGTTGTTGGGCGATTTGTTCACCGGAATGGCCGGGTCATGCTTCCAATCATTGGTCTTGTTGATGAAATCCCAATGCCAATAAGGCTTGTTGTCCGCGATAAAATAAGGCCAGCCGAAGAAGCCCGCCTTGCGCGCCTGGTTGATCTCGTCGAAACCCGCCGGACCCCGGTTTTCGGTCGCGTTGCCCGCGTCGGGGCCGACCTCGCCCCAGTAGAGGAAGCCGTTCTTTTTGTCCACCGAGATACGGAACGGATTGCGATTGCCCATCACGTAAATTTCCGGCGCGGTGCCGGAAGTGCCGGGTGGAAAGAGATTGCCCTGGGGGATGGAGTAACCGCCATCGGCCTTCGGCTTGACGCGCAAAATTTTGCCAGTGAACGAATTGGGGTTGGCCGCGGACTTCTGGGCGTCCCACGGGGAA
>CAZMLP010000710.1:0-3151 GCA_964566745.1 uncultured Verrucomicrobiota bacterium
CACCTGCTTGATTTGGCCGGGGTCCATCGGGGCGTGTGGCAATTGCGGATTCGGCTCCTCGCTCACCTCGATGCCGCGATTCTCCAGCTCGGGTCCCAGCAATGCCAGCGTCTCACGGACGATATCGTTGAGCGACGAGTCTTGCTTGCGCGGAGGCGTGGGGCGAATGGCCTGTAGAAACTGGGTGATTATATAATCCAGCCGGTCGATCTCGCCCTTGGCCACTTTGAGGTAACCTTCCAGCTTGCCCGCCGCCTCGGCCACCTCGCCCGCGTCCTGGGCCACGGCCTTGGAGCGGGCCGCGCGTTTGCCGGCGACGCCAGTCCACGCCGTCGCATTTGGCTTCAGCTTGCGAATCTCCCGCTCCATCAGTTGCAGATGGATGCTCAAGGCGTTGAGCGGATTGCCAATCTCGTGCGCCACGCTCGCGGCCAATAGTGTGAGCGCCTGGATGCGCTCGCTCTCGATTGCCTCAAAGGTTTTTTGCCGCGCCTCGGTGGCGTCATGCAAAATCAGCGCCAGGCCCGCGCCCCCCGCCGCGCGGCCATCCAGCGGGGCCGCGTAGAGCCGGAGAAAGCGCGGGCGCGGATATCGCACCTCCAGCTCGAGTCGCAACACCCGTTGACCACCCTCGCGGTCGAACGCCGCGAGTTGGGACCAGTCCAACTCGGGGATAAAACGCGTCACCGGCTGGCCCTCCACACCCTCGGACGGCAACCCGGCCAGCTGCGCCGCCGCCGCGTTAAAATAAACCACGCGCCCGGCCTCGTCCGTCACCAGCACGCCGTCCTCAATGGTGTTGAACAGCGTCTCGAGAAAATTTCGCTCGCGCGCCAGCCGCTGGACAATCGTCTGGACCCCCTCCTTGTCCAGCCGTTCGAGGCGGCCGAGGATCTTTTCGAGGAAGCTCGATTTATGCGCGGGCATGGCAAACTCCAGCACGTCAGAACCACTTCTTCTTCTTGAAATACCAGTAGGTCGCGGCGGTGGTGACAAGCGTCAAAATCGAGGCGTACGCGTATCCGTGACGCCAGTTGAGTTCCGGCATCTCCTTGAAGTTCATCCCGTACCAGGTGCCGATCATCATCATCGGCGTGGTCATGAAGGTGATGACGGTGAGGAGCTTGACCACCTCGCCCGTCTGGTTCGACGACATGTTCAAATAAATTTGCAGGATGCCGGTGAGCCACTCGGCGTTCGCCTGCGCCTGCCCGCCGATGCGCGAAATCGCGTCCAGCACATCGCGGTAATAGGGCAGCAAGTGCGGGCGGATGAGCTTGAACTCGCCATTCGCCAGGCGCGACATGACCTCGCGTTGCGGCCCGATGATCTGGCGCAGGTGCAAGATTTCTTTCTTCACCTGCAAAATCTTGTTTAGCGTGGCTTTGGTCGGGGCTTCCAGCGCCCGTTGCTCAAGGTCACCAATCTCGTTGGCCAGCTCGTCGAGCGCCGGCTGGTAGTTCTCCACAATCGCGTCCAGCAGCGTGTGCATGGTGCGGTCCGGCGCGCGGGCGACCGGCGTGCCGCCCTTCAAGCAGCGTTCCGAGAGCGATTGGATGACCTTCAACGGCGTGGTGTGATGGGTCACCAGAAAATTTTTCCCGAGGAAGCAATCGAGGTCGTTCGTCGCAAAAACGCCGTCGGCGCGGCTGTAGTCCACCGCGTGGATCACGATGAAAAGGTACGGGGAAAAACGGTCGTCCTCCCGGGGCACGAACTCCTCCACCTTGGGCGACTCATTCCGCATCAGGCAGTCCTCGATGGACAGGGGATGGAAATGAAAAACCCCCTCGAACACAAAACGGGCCTCGTCGGGCGTGGCGCTGTCGAGGTCGAGCCAGAGGAAAAGATTGGTGTCGGCCAGCAGCGTCGGAATCAGGAACTTGTCGATGTCCTGACTGTGCAGACGGCCTTGCGTCGTGAAAACCAGCGAGCGAATCATGAAACCACCCCGGAGACTTGCAGCCGGGATGCGCAAGGAGAGTAAGGCGTGATGGCGTCCCGGCCAAGCGCGGAGATTGGGAAGAGCGAATATGTGACGATTGCGGGGTCTGGAGGTTTGCGGTGATGTAAAGAATCACCAAGGGCATTCCGATGCCTGGCGGGAGCGCCACTCGTGCGAATCGCCATGGAATCAGAGGTCACGACCCCGACGAAATTTCCAAGGAGTCAAAACCACTTGCCAAGCGGACGGGGCGTCGCATAATGAGACCCAGCGTCCCGGGACGAGCGTTTCAGGCGCTTGTGCCTTTCAGGGAGAGCCAGCCAATGTAGCTCAGTGGCAGAGCAACGGTTTCGTAAACCGTAGGTCGTGGGTTCAATCCCCACCATTGGCTCCACTTTTACGAGATTCGCAACCTCTTCTTCCTCAAGGTGTTTTAAGCGGCTTTCTCGGTTAGGAACTTCACAAAAAGCATCACGGGAGCGGACCTCCCGGCGCAGATTTGCTCAAGGATTTGCTCAGCCAGTTCGTGCAGCGAAGTGAACCATGCAGTTCTGGATTGGTATGCGAAAAGAGCGTTTTCGGATCGGGAGCTATTTGAATCCATCAGGTTGTGAAGTCTATCGCGTAAGCGGCAGGCAGATTGACGGTGCTCAGGTCAGGCGAAACTTCAAATCTTACGAGGAGGCGCTTGCATATCGCGGCGAGCTTGAAATCGCCGCCTTAAACGTCGTCGAGGCGGTCAAACTCAAACGAACGCGCTTGAGTGACGCCGAACTCTCGGAGGCGGAGGCAGCATTTCAAAAGCTTGCGGGTGGCGGTCAAACGCTCACGCAGGCGGTGGAATATTTTCTGCGAAATTGGAAACCGGCATTGATTCCCAAAACAGTGCAAGCTGCCTACGACGAGTTTTTGGCCGAAAAAAAGGCCCAAAGGTTGAGGCAAAGATCGATGGAAGATTTGAAGCACCGGGTTGGACGCTTTGTCAGGTTGAATGGCACGCGCTATTTGAATGAGATTACGGCGGAGGAGGTGAAGCCGTTTGTTGCCTTGCCAGGACGTTCTGCTCGAACACGCAACGGAAACCGTCGCTCATTGCTTAATTTTTTTCGATGGTGCATGAAACTGGATTATTGCGTCGCCAATCCACTCATGAAGATTGACCCTGCCAAGGTGGACGAAATTCATCCCAAAATCCTTACCCTAACC
>CAZMLP010000711.1:0-2875 GCA_964566745.1 uncultured Verrucomicrobiota bacterium
TCAAACTTTTGCCAAATCTGCTGTGGAATGAATGCCGCCAACGGCGCAATCGGCGTCGAAGCCAAATTCTCGGTTCACTTCCTTTGGATGCTGGGCGGGCCAAAAGTCATGAAAATATACAAGTCGCCGGCCGGTCCTCGATATGCGCCTTGGGCGTTGCAAAGCAGCGTGGCCAGGGCGGTCATTTCCCAGGCGTCTTCCTCGGTCGCCTTCCACTTGCTGCGGGTTAGTTGGTCGTGCTTGTTCTGGGCTCCGTAATTTCTTAACCACTCGCTGTGCCGGGTCAGGTTTGTGTCCACCGAGGGGTTGTCCCAGGACCAAAGCCACGTGCCTTTTGCTTTGTTGAAGGATCCAATGATCTGGGCGTCGCAGGTCACCGTCTTGTCCGGAAATGTGAACACGAGCTTTCCGTCATCCTGGTTGAAATCCCAACGGTCGCCTTTTCCCATGCCCCATGCAGCCTCATGCGAGGCTGTCTTGGCCTTTAGATCGTTCATTGCCTTCTCCTTCAGCACGAAAAAGGCGGAATCAACTTTTTTTCCGCAGCCGAAAAATACGAGCCATGAGGCGAGGAGGAGCAAGGCGGGACGGGTCATGTCGGGCTGAAGCCTAACCACTGGTAATTTGTCCGTCACGCTCGATCCGGCAATTGCAGCGCCTTTACACCCTCGTCGCGGCTGTTATCTTGCCCGCCTGTGATGGAAACGAAGAAACCGCGGGTGATTATCGGCATGAGCGGCGGGGTTGACTCCTCGACCGCCGCCGCGCTATTGATCGAGCAGGGCTACGAGGTCGTGGGCATCACTCTCAAACTCTGGCCGCAGGATTGCGTCTCCCGCGCGGAGGATAAGTGTTGCGGCCCGCAGGCCGTGATGGACGCGCGCTCGGTCTGCCACAAGCTCGGCATCCCGTTCTATCTCGTGGACGAGGCGGAGGATTTCCAGAAGCAGGTCATCGAGTATTTCGCCGAGGAATACCGGGCCGGCCGCACGCCCAACCCGTGCGTGATGTGCAACGAGAAGTTGAAGTTCGGCACGCTCATCCGTCGTGCGCGCCAACTAGGCGGCGAATATATTGCCACCGGCCATTACGCGCGCATTGAGCACGGCGCGAACGGCGGACGCTCGCTGCTCAAGCGCGGGCGCGATCTCCGCAAGGACCAAAGCTACTTTCTCTTTTCCCTCCGGCAGGAGCAACTGGCCCGAGCGATCATGCCGCTCGGCGAGCTGACCAAGAGCGACACGCGCGACGTCGCCCGCCAGCACGAGTTGCGCACGGCGGACAAGGAGGAGAGCATGGAGATTTGCTTCGTGCCGGACAACGACTACGGCGGTTTTCTGCAAAAGGCGAGGCTCGTCGAAAAACACCAGGGCGAGATCGTGAATTTGCAAGGCCAGGTGCTGGGCAAGCACGACGGCATCGAGTTTTTTACCATCGGCCAGCGCAAGGGCCTCGGCCTCAGCAGCCCGAAACCGCTATATGTCATTGAACTCGACGCCGAGCGCAACCGCGTGATTGTGGGCGACGATTCCGCGCTGGACCGCGACGAGTTCACCGTCACGCGGTGCAACTGGATTCCGTTCGAGGAGCCGCCCCCGACCCTGGAGGTGATGGCGAAAATTCGTCACAACCACCCTGGCGCGCTGGCGACTGTGATGCCGCAATGCGGCGGCACTGCGAAGGTGAAGCTGCACGTCCCGCAACGCGCAATCACGCCCGGTCAGGCGTGTGTTTTCTACCAGGATGACCTGGTCATCGGCGGCGGATGGATTGGGCGGTAACCAAAATATTCTGTCACCCCGGATACTGCCCCGAGATGTAAGTCTCCAATTGCTGGATGGCGTGGTTTTGCGCGGAGATGAGCCAGTTGATCAAGTCGCCAATCGACACCACCCCGATGAGTTGGCCGTCCTGGAGAACGGGCAAGTGACGAATCCGGTGCGAGGTCATTAGCTTCATGCAATCCTCCACGGAGTCCTCGGGCGTGGCCACGACGGGTGGGGTCGCGATGATTTCCCGCACGGGGGTTTCCTTCGAGGATCGGCCTTTGAGCGCGACCTTGCGCGTATAGTCGCGCTCGGAGATCACGCCCAGGAGGCGGTTGCCCTCGAGCACGAGCAGGGCGCCGATGTTCTTGTCGGCCATCGACTGGATCGCTTCGAACACGGTCGAGTCGGGCCGGATGGTGTGGATGCGTGAAGGCTTTTGGCTCAGGATGGAGCGGATGCTGACATTAATTTCCATAGGTTGGCTCCAGTGGTGGTGTGGGTTGGCGGGACGGCGCAATGAGTTGGATCGGGGCGGATTGCCCCGCGCGCGACGACAGTGCTTCTGTCAATTGGGCCGTACATAGGCCGGTCGGCTGATCCGTTTCAGTGGCTATTGCCTGAACCATAGCATGAAACGGCCTAATGGGAATGGAAAAAGTGAAAGTTCACATTTCTTTGCCCTCGGGCGGGAGTCCGGGTTGGCTGGTCCGTTTCTTTATTGACGGTGTCATCGCGGTTTGGGGAAGTGGCGGGAACATGAAACCGACCGCCGTTTACCTTGCGGCCTTGGAGCGACTCAAGCGCGAGCACGCGGAAAGGCTCTGGCGGGATTTCCAGATTCGTTGTGAAGCGGGTGAATGGCTTGATTCAGCGGCGCTCAAGCTTCAAAAGAGCCAGTGGAGCGATCACGGCATGGGGCAGGGGATTTTCTTTTCAGTCTGGCTTGGAAACAAGGACATCGAGGGCCACAAATTCAATTATAATATTCACGCCCTAAAGTTGGGATCTCAAAAAACCTGCGGCGTCAAACCGGTGGCCTTTGCCCGCGCCTTCAGGAGCAAGTTCAAGCCAACCGGCTGGCCGAACCTCAGCACGGACTTTGGCCC
>CAZMLP010000712.1:0-1701 GCA_964566745.1 uncultured Verrucomicrobiota bacterium
CAGGCGTTTCTGCAAGACAAGTCACCCAAGGCTTACGAGGAGCAGGTCAATCGCCTGCTCGATTCCCCTCGATACGGTGAGCGGATGGCGCTGGAGTGGCTGGACGCCGCCCGTTACGCCGACACCCACGGCTACCACATCGATTCCGCGCGGGACATGACCCGCTGGCGCGATTGGGTGATCAACGCCTACAACGCCAACGAGCCGTTCGACCAGTTCACCTTGGAGCAGCTTGCCGGTGATCTTTTGCCCAACGCGACTCTCGAGCAAAAGATCGCGAGCGGTTTCAACCGTAACCACATGATCAATTTCGAGGGCGGGGCCATCGCTGAGGAGTACGAGACCGCCTACATCCTGGACCGGGTGAACACCACCTCGACAGTCTGGCTTGGCCTTACGATGGCTTGCTCGCAGTGCCATGACCACAAGTTCGACCCGATCACGATGAAGGATTACTATGGCATGTACGCCTTCTTCAACAGCATTTCCGAAAACGGGCTGGACGGTTCCGCCGGCAACGCCGTGCCCATGTTGCAACTCCCTTCCCCCGAGCAGAAAGCCAAGCTGGACGGGTTAAAATCCGCCGTCGCGGACGCCGAGGCGTCGCTAAAGAGGGTGGAGGAAGGATTGCCGGCCGCGCAGGCCAAGTGGGAGGCTGAGGCGATTGCCAAGCCCGCCGAGCAAATGGAGCCGGCCGGCTTGAAGCTGCGTTTTGCCTTGGACGAGTCGCTGGAAGGCGCCGCGGCGGACGGCGAAGTCGTCAAGGCGTCCTGGCAGGAGGGGGAGAAAGCCAAGTGGACCGATGGACGCGTCGGGAAGGGGATCAAACTTGATGGCGAGAAGGAGTTTGTGAAGACCGATGCCACCCTGAATTTCGACAGCGGCGACTCTTTTTCTTACGGTTGCTGGTTCAAGCAGACCGGCAAGAACGGGGCGCTCATCGCCCGGATGGACGAGGCGAAGGAGAATCGTGGCTTTGACCTGCTGATGAGCGATAACAAATTGTACGTTCACCTGATCAATGCCTGGCCCGAAAATGCGATCCGGGTCGTCACCAAAAAAGAAATTCCCCGCGACCGTTGGATGCATGTGATGGCGACTTATGATGGATCGAGCAAAGCCGCCGGCGTGAAAATTTATTTGAACGGCAAAGAGATGGAGCTTGATGTGAAGGACGACAAGTTGAGCGGCCCCATCCGCTGCGAGACCGCGTTGAACTTGGGAAAACGCTCGGCGTCGTATCCGTTCCGGGGCTCGTTGGACGATGCCCGTTTCTATGGCCGGGCATTGTCCGCCTCCGAGGTCGTGACACTGGCGGAGGCGCCTTATGTGGCCATCGCCCGCATCCCCGAGGCGGAGCGCAAGGATGACCAAAAGTTGGACTTGGCGAGCTACTTCAAACGTAACCATTCACCCGAATGGGTGTCGGGCGAGGCGGCGGTCGCTGATGCAAAACGCAAGCGGGACGAGTTCGACAAGACCATCCCGACCACGATGGTCATGTCGGAATTGGAGAAGCCGCGGGACACTTTCATGTTGGTGCGCGGCCAGTACGACCACAAAGGCGACAAAGTCACGCCCAACACACCCGCCTCGCTGCCGCCCATGCCGAAAGGCGCGCCTGCCAACCGGCTGGGGTTGGCCAAATGGCTCGTTTCCCCGGAGCAACCGTTGACCGCGCGGGTGACGGTGAACCGCTTC
>CAZMLP010000713.1:0-2525 GCA_964566745.1 uncultured Verrucomicrobiota bacterium
TCGATGGTGAACTGGTCGAAGGGCATGTCGCGGTTAAGCGCGTTGATGACCCAGTCGCGCCACGGCCAGATGCTCCGCGTGCGGTCCTTCTCGAATCCGTTGGAGTCAGCATACCGGGCGGCGTCCAGCCAGTGGCGCGCCCATTTTTCCCCATACGAGGGCGATTTGAGCAATCGTTCCACCACTTTCTGGTAGGCAGAGGTGGAACGATCCGCCAGGAACGCGTCCACTTCCTCGGGTGTCGGCGGCAGGCCGGTGAGATCCAGGGTAACGCGGCGAATCAACGTGGCACGATCCGCCTCGGGCGAAAGCTTCAAGCCCTCCTTCTCCAGGCGCGCAAGGACAAACTGGTCGATTTCATTGCGAACCTGCCGCTGGCTCTTGACCTTCGGCGGAACGGGATGGGCGACCGGCTGGAACGCCCAATGCGGCTTGGCCGTGGCGCTTGCCTGCGCGAGGGACGCCGGCCAGTCGGCGCCCTGGTCGATCCACGCGCGGAGCAGGCCAATCTGCCCGGCGGTGAGTGGCTCGCCTTTCTTCGGCATCTTGGCCAGTTCGTCGTGCAAACCGGCGACGACCTGGACGATCAAACTTTGGGCACTCTTCCCGACAACAAGGGGCGCGCCATGTTCCCCGCCCTTGAGCGCGGTGTCCTTCACGTCGAGGCGCAGCCCGGACTCCTGCTTTTTCTCGCCGTGGCAAGAGTAGCAGCGGTCCGCCAGCAGTGGTTGTATGTCCTTGGCAAACTCCACCTTGCGGGTGGCCGGCGGCGGGAGCTTGGAAAGGTCCGCCGTGAAGGCGACCGAGCTGGAAAAAAGTGAGGCCAAACCGGCGGCGAACGCAGTGGTCCGCCAGGCGCGGGGCGCGTGCGAGAAAAGGGCTGTCACAACGTCCGGCATTTTGCTGCCAAAGGCCAACGAGCGTCCATCATCTTTTGCCAAAATTGTCATGGTTGGGCGTCCAAGTTGGACGTGAAGGAGAAAGAGGTAATTCACGCGTCCCACGGAACAACGCGTGAGAAAACCGCCGCGAAAATTGGCGAGGCAATGCAAAAACCGGTGATCGGACAACGCCCTAAAACAATCTCGCCTGTGGACCGCCACCCATTTTCAGGCCCAGCTTTTTGTATCCCAGCTCGGTGGCCACGCGCCCTTGCGGCGTGCGGTTCAAGTAACCCTCCATGATGAGGTACGGCTCATAGACCTCCTCAATCGTGTCCGGCTCCTCGCCCACCGCCACCGCCAAAGAGTTTACGCCCACCGGTCCGCCGCCAAACTTGACGATGATCGTCTCCAAGATGCGCTTGTCCATCTCGTCGAGACCGTTTTGATCGATCTCCAAAATCGCCAGCGCCTTGTCCGCAAGATCGCCGGTGATTCGCCCGTCCGCGCGGACTTGCGCGTAATCCCGCACGCGCCGCAGCAGGTTGTTCGCGATACGAGGTGTGCCGCGGCTGCGCCGGGCGATCTCCATCGCGCCGCCCTCGTCCAGCTCGACCGCCAGCAACCGCCCCGCGCGCAGAACAATTTTTTGCAACTGCTCCGCGTTGTAATAATCCAGCCGCTCGCGAATGCCGAAGCGCG
Source organism: uncultured Verrucomicrobiota bacterium (assembly GCA_964566745.1). Taxonomy (GTDB): domain Bacteria; phylum Verrucomicrobiota; class Verrucomicrobiia; order Limisphaerales; family CAZMLP01; genus CAZMLP01. Next base: position 1,584 of record CAZMLP010000713.1, read on the forward strand.
TAAGCAAAGGTGATGAAAGCAGGCCGCTACGGGTCGTGGCGCCGATAAGCGTGAAGCGCGGGAGGTTCAGCCGCACACTGCGCGCGTTCGGACCCTGATCGATGATGATGTCCAGCTTGAAGTCCTCCATCGCCGGATAGAGATACTCCTCGATGGTCTTTTGCAGGCGGTGAATCTCGTCGATGAACAAGACGTCGCCCTCCTCGAGATTCGTGAGCAACCCGGCGAGGTCGGCGGCCTTCTCGATGGTCGGGCCGCTGGTCGGCTTGAGGTTGCTGCCCATGGCCTTGGCGATGATGTTGGCGAGCGTGGTCTTGCCCAGGCCGGGCGGGCCGCTGAGGAGCACGTGGTCAATCGCCTCACCGCGCTGTTTGGCCGCCTGCACGGCAATCTCGATCCGCTCCTTGACCTTGGCCTGCCCGGTGAAATCCGCGAAAATCCCCGGCCGCAGCGTCATTTCGAGCGCGGGATCGGTCTTCGTCAGCACATCGGAGATTATCCGCTCGGGCACGCGCGCAGGATGGGCAATGCCTCCCGGAGCGACAAGGGAAAACGGGGGATTCAAAAATTTTAACAGGAAGCGGAGAGAGCAGAGGAAAAGGGGGTTGTCCCGTCCCGTTATTATCACCCCGTTCCCTCTGTGTCCTCCTGTTAAAAACCTTCTTCGTTCTCTTTCTTGGGACAAAAAAACTTGCTGGCCGGGCGCGTTCCGACAAAATGCGTGAAATCTGTTCAATTAACATCACCGCCACTCACGACTCCTATGGGCCGCATCTACAATAACATCGTCGAAACCGTCGGGCGCACTCCCTTGGTCCGCCTGAACCGCGTCACCGCCGGATTGCCCGCCACCATTTTGCTCAAGTGCGAGTTCTTCAACCCGCTCGGCAGCGTGAAGGACCGAATTGGCATGGCGATGATCGAGGACGCCGAGATGCGGGG
>CAZMLP010000714.1:0-2973 GCA_964566745.1 uncultured Verrucomicrobiota bacterium
TTCTGGGCGCCGCGCCCGCCGTCGGTGCCGGGGGCTCGTCTCATCCACCACCACGCGCCCCCCGCGAGGGCGAGGCAGAGAATCACAAGGACCGCCGGGGTCACCCCCCCGGCCCGCTTCAACTGTTCCCCCGCGCCGGGACCGGTCCTTTGCCGCGAATTTTCTTCGTGCTTCAGCATACTTGAATGGTGACTCTGCCACAGCTTTAGACCCGCTGGCGGCTGACAGGTTACAAACTAAGTAACATGTCACTATTGTCAAATGACAAATCTTGTAATATGTAATGGGCGTGGCCAGCACTCAACCAGACGGCACGCGCAAACTGATCCTCGAAACCGCCAAAAACCTTCTTCGGCGGCACGGCGAGGACAAAATGACGGTGGTGGACATCGCCCGGTCCCTGGGCATGTCCCACGCCAACGTCTATCGCTTCTTCAAAAACAAATCGGAAATTCTTGACGCGATCACCGACGAGTGGCTCCGCAAGGTCGAGTCGTTCGTGGACGCCATCGCCGCGCGTACCGCGCCCGCGGCGGACCGGATTGAGGCGGTGGTGCTGGAGTTGCATCGGAAGCGTCGCCGCAAGTTAATCGAGGACGCGGCGTTTTTCGAGACCTATCGCCGGGTCGCCGAGCTGCGGCCCGAGGTCATCGCCCGGCGTCGCGAGAAGATCTGGAACGTCTTTCAGCGTCTCATCCAGGAGGGGATCGACTCCGGGGAGTTCCGGGCGGTGGACGCGGCGGAGGTCGCCACCGTGCTCAAGGACGCCACGGCTCTTTTTTTGCATCCCCTCATGATTCCCACCGCGATCAACGAGGACTCGACGGGAGAGCGCGTCAGCAACGTGGTCCGCTACATCCTTGCCGGGTTTCTGGGGAAAGGAACCAAACTTCCGGTTAGGTCCGCAACCCGCCGGGCTGGAACCAAGGCGAAGCCACCCGCCGGTGCGACTTGATATCCCGGCGGGTCACAAACGAGGATCGACCGGCTCGCTTTCCAGCGCCAGCACCCCGAAGACGCAGACATAAACACGCTTCGGGTGTTTGCGGAGCAAATGGCCCAAGTCAGTCGCGGGCGAACAGGTTGTCGATATGGTCAGCAGCATGCTTTGCAACTCCTCCGAGCGGTTGGCCGCTCGCGCCGGATAGAATCAAGAAGGGGTTGGAATTGCAAGGGCAAGGCGCATTCCACCGCCGATCTGACACCTTTCGTTGCGGTTTGTTTCGCGAGTCGCGATTGACTCCCGGAGTCGTTTTTGCGAGGCTTTTTGCATAATAAAAGGCATGGGAGGTGCTGCTTTTCGATCCTTATGAACCCGGAGATGATGCCACCGAAGGAAAGTCCGAATCGTTGCCGTCTGTTCAGCCAGACGATTTTGAGGCCACGCTCCGCCTTTGGCCGGGTGGAGTTGCTTGTGGTGGTCGCCGTGCTTGCACTGCTGGCCGAGATGCGAATTGCCCACTGGGACCATGCCAAGTCCAAATCCCAAGCCAGCGCCTGTCTTGGCAATCTTAACCAGTTAATCCGGGCTTGGAACCTGTACGCGCAGGACAACAGCGGCAAACTCGTGATGGCCTTTCACGGAGGCAACGCTGTGGGTGGCGCTGCCGCCAACACCGCCGCCAATGCCCCCTGGGCGCTTGGCTGGCTTGATTGGACAACGTCTTCCGACAACACGAACGTCCTTTTTCTTACCAACGACCGCTACTCCAGGCTGGCGACGTATCTCGGCCATGACGCGCGCGTGTTCAAATGCCCGGCTGATACTTACATCTCAAAAACCCAGCGGGCCAGAGGGTGGACCCCACGCGTCCGCACATACGTTTGCAGCCTGGGGGTGGGGGCGGGTAACGCCGAGGAAGGGCCTTGGGAGCCGATTTACGGTCATGTGAAAAAAATCACGGAATTCACGTGGCCGTCACCCGCGGAGGCCTTCGTCTATACCGAGGAGCATCCGGATAGCCTCAACGATCCCGGGCTGTTCAGCCCGCGCGAGTCCTCTTGGGTGGACGTGCCCGGAACTTTTCACAATGGGTCGGGCGGATTTGTGTTCGCCGACGGGCATGCGGAAATGCACGCTTGGACAGCGAGCATGGCGACCCCCGCAGCCCGGCGGGTGACGGCGAGCGTTTTTAGGAGCCCGCCTGCCGTGGCCGGGGACCGTGACCTCCACTGGATGAGCTACCATACCGTCCGCATTTCGGAAAAAAGCTATTAGCGCGAAAAACCGGGTTCAATCTTTCCGGGTTGCGTTTGCTTTTTCTCCAAGGAATGTCAATTCTTCCCGTCACATGCCCAGGCGTTTTTCGAAGACCAAAACTTTGCTCTCGGTTCGCCAAATCCGAAAAGTCTCATGCGGGTTCAGCCGGGTTGAGCTTCTCGTCGTGGTGGGTGTGCTGGCCTTGGTGATGGAATTGGCGCTGGCCAGGGGGAGCGGCGCTCGGACCCAATCCCAAGCCACCATTTGCCTGGGCAACTTGGACCAGTTGATCCGGGCTTGGAACCTGTACGCGCAGGACAATGGCGGCAAGCTGCTCATGGGTTTTCACGGCGGGCAGGCGCAGGGCGGGGCGCTGGCCAACAACCCTGGTTACGCTGTTTGGGCGGTGGGGTGGCTGGATTGGACCACGGCCTCGGACAACACCAACACCCTTTTTCTTACCGGGGAAAAATATTCGCGGCTGGCGGCCTATCTGTCGCATCAAGCCGGCCCGTTCAAGTGCCCGGCGGATGTTTATTTGTCGCGACCGCAAATCGCCCGGGGTTGGAAACAACGGGTGCGCAGCTATTCCGGTTCGGTGGGGGTGGGCGATGGCAACGCCGAGGCCGGGCCTTGGGACCCTATCTACAAACACGTCAAAAGAATCGATGACTTTGTCCAGCCCGGCCCGGCGGACACATCGGTTTATCAGGAGGAGCATCCGGACAGCATTAACGACGCCTCGGTTTTTGGACCGCGCTCGTCTAGTTGGA
>CAZMLP010000715.1:0-2302 GCA_964566745.1 uncultured Verrucomicrobiota bacterium
ACCGACGGCAGGTTCTTCACGTCCGACGGTCGCGCTCGCTTCTTCTTCGACGAGCCCCGTCCCCTGCCCGAGCCACCGGATGCGGAGTACCCCTTCGTCCTGCTGACTGGCCGCGGCACCTCGGCGCAATGGCACACCCAAACACGCACAGGCAAATCAAGCGTGTTGCGGCAATTATATCCGGCCAGGATTTACGCGGAGGTCAATCCGGATGACGCGCGCGAGCTGGGCATCGAGCCAAACCAGATGATTGCGGTCGAGTCGCGGCGCGGAAAGATCGAGGTGACCGCGTTCCTCACCCCCTCCGTGCAGCGCGGGCAACTGTTCATCCCGATGCACTACGCGGAGGCGAACCGGCTGACGTTATGGCACGTCGATCCCCATTCCCGGCAACCGGCTTACAAGGCGTGCGCCGTGAGGGTGATTTCAAGACCGTCCTGTGTCTCGGGACGGTAATTTTGCGGCCAGAGTGGCTCCGATAAAACCGTGGCCTCTTTTGGCAGGGACGGCCCGCTGAGCCGTCCGAGAACCCTCAAAATTATGTGACTCAAGCCCGCGATATTGCCCGGCCATATCGATGATTGCAGGCACGCCCGGACGCGCCAGCGGCGCGCCCCTGCCACGCAGAGGCGCGATTCTTCACGAATTACGGAGCCGCTTGCTTGATCACGTTGAGAGCGTCGAGCTGAATGCTCGGAACTGCCTGAACTTGGCCACCGGGCCAAGTCACAGTCACCTCGTCCACCCGATCATTCGCGCCGAGGCCAAACGTCACTGGCAATTCTGATTGAGACAGGTAACTCCGCGTTGGCATCACCTGGCGCGACATCGTGAGCCGGCCCGCGCGCACTTTGATCCACGCGCCAATGGCGTCACGGTTGGCCTTGGTGCCGGTTAACTTAAACCGCACCCAATGATGCCCCAGCTTCTGGTCATTGCGCACGAGGAGCGGCGGGCCGTTGATCTGCGTGAGCACGGCGTCGAGATCGCCGTCGCCGTCGATGTCCGCGAAGGCCGAGCCACGCCCGACAATCGGCTTGAACAAATCGCTCCCCGCTTTTTCCGGCGGCACGGAAACAAAACCCGCGCCGCGCGCGCTCCCGCGATTCCAGAAAAGCTGCGCCGGCTGCCGGTAGCTCTGGCTCGCCTGCACCTTGCTGATCTCCTCCTCGAGATGGCCGTTCGCGGTGAGCACGTCCAGCCGGCCATCGAGATCGTAGTCAAAAAAGAAGAGGCCAAACTTCAACAATTGGCGGCTCGCCGGGCCGAGTCCCTCCCCAATCGCCTCGTCCGTGAAGAGCGTGTAATCGCGCTGCGAGACGTAGAGCGTGTTCATCTCGTTGGCGTAATTGCCAATGGCGATGCCCAGCGAGTCGTCGTTGCGGAAGCGCGCGGAATCGATGCCCATCGCGCCGCGCGTCTGGCCGTAAGAATCGAAGGCAATGCCGGCGCGCGCGCCAATCTCGCGGAACGCGCCGTTCCAGCGATTGCTGAACACGAAATTCTGCACCGTGTCGTTCGCGACCACGAGGTCGATCCAGCCGTCGTTGTTCAGATCCACCGGCGCGACCGCGAGTGACTTGGCCATGGGCGTGCCTTGCGCCGGGTTTTTCACCTCCATCCCCGCCGCGGCCGACACATCCTTGAAGTGCCCGTCGCCCTCGTTGTGAAAAAGGCGCGGGAAACTGCCGGGAAAATTGAGCGGCTGGCCGTAAGCGCGCCCCACGCCCGCGAGCCGGTAGTCCACTGCCAGGTCAACCTCCTTGGACCACTGCACGTAATTGCAAACAAAGAGATCGAGCCGGCCGTCGTTGTCGTAATCGATCCACGCCGCGCTGGTGCTCCATTGCGCGGATGATCCCGCGACACCAGCGGAACGCGTGACTTCCGCGAACTTGCCATTGCCAAGGTTGTGGAAGAGATGGTTCTCGCCGACCGCCGTGATGTAGATGTCCGGCAGGCCGTCGTTGTCATAATCCCCGACCGCGACACCCATGCCGTAAAGGCTAATCTCCAAGCCGGAGCCGGTGGTCACGTCTTCAAAGTGTCCGGTGCCATCATTCCGGTATAGCGCGGGCGTGGGCGGCTTGGCGCCGGGGGGAACATGGCCGGGCCAATAGGTTGAATTGATAAAGAGCAGATCTTGATCGCCGTCCCCGTCAAAATCGAGGAACGCCACGCCGCCACCCATCGTCTCAGGCAAAAGTTTGTCCCCGTAAGCGCCATTCGTATGGGCGAACTTGATCCCGGCCTCGGCGGTAATGTCCGTGAACTTTGCCAGTGGCACCTCGGCAGTGGCGTT
>CAZMLP010000716.1:0-3134 GCA_964566745.1 uncultured Verrucomicrobiota bacterium
AAGGCTCATTGAAGACGGCGTCCAGCCATTCGCGAAAGGACCGGACTTTTCCATTTGAGTTGAAAAGAAACAACTTGGAGGCGGAAGGACGGCTTTTCTTCCGCTGGAAATTGTATTCAGACAGCATGCGCTCCCACGGATTTCGAACGATTGTGAACTTGTAGTAGCTTTCAAATGCAACCGGCTCCATTTCCCGCTCGTAGCCCGCCAAATCCTTGTGATTGTGCCAGCCGGTCCCGAACGCCGAGTAAATGCTGTTGCCGGCATTCTTGGGGATGTGGACAAAAATACACCGCCGTAAATGGTCAATCATGTTTCAACGCGTGAGCGAAACGCAGGCTCACACTTGAACATGTCGCGTGCCACAGGGCGTTCCCCGAACAAGACACCCCCACCGCTATTCCAGAGGATATTTGGCAAGCCACTTCCTGCAAAACCGGCATCAACGCCCTGTGTCACCCAGTCCCGCTTGGAAGTATCCCCCACTCCCCAACCCCGGTGGGCACAACATCCCACTTCGCCGCTTTGGCCCCGGAGTCCCGTCCCGCTAAAAAGGCTTGGGCGGGCACCCAAGGGCGGTGTGAAGCTCCTCGTTGGTGAGCAGTGACGCGCCCTTGAGCAGATTGCAGAACTGCTTTTTGGTGACTTGGTTGTGGCGGCCCTCCTTGGTTTGAAGGTCCTGCATTGTCTTGTATTCCACCGCCAGTCGCTCGAGCACCACGATACGAATATACTCGTCGCCCTTCCGCCAAACCTGGCCTTGCTGCAATTTCATCCTGGGAACCTAGGCGGACGGCCAAGGCCGGGCGAGCGGATATTTGGCGGTTCCGGTTTGTCGCAAGCCGGCGGGGAAAGCATGGCCGAATATTGATTGTCGTTTTTGCGGGGCTGGAGGATATACTGTTTTCACGCAAATCGAATGAATAGTTACCAAACCTATCGCAATCTCCCGGCGCTGGCGGGAATTTGCACCATGCCGGAGGCGATGCGCGCGGGTCTTTCCATCGACGAGTGCGTCCGCCGCCTGAAACGGTATCATTACGCGTTTCGCCGGTTGCACCAGATCTTCACCGCGCGCATCACAGCCGAGCCGGTGTATGAGTTGAAGATGGGATTCAGCCTGCATGCGCACCTCTGCGCCGAGCATGTGGCGGCCCTCCGCAAACGCGTGGGTGAGATGCGCGAGCCACCGTTGGGCCTCGAGGTGGTGCCGGATGCCGGCCTGGAAATCCTTTTCGACGAGATTCTCGCCGCGCCGGCCACAGAAGAATTGGTGCTTGGTGTGTACGAGAAGGCGCTGCCTGCGCTTCAGGAGGGCATGGAACGCCATCTGCGCGACACGAACCCGTTGGCGGACCACCCGTCGGTCCGCATCTGCCGTTTCGCGCTCTTGGAACTGGCGGACATGCTGAAGTTTGGCCGCGAGGCGGTTTCGTGCCTGGTGGACGAGGCTTGTCGCGCCAAATCGCAAAACTGGCTCGCGCTGCTCGACCAGTGTCTCGCCGCTGCGGGCGGGCTGGACGGAACGCAATCGCCCCTCGCCGCTGATTTAAAGCGTCAACATTCGGCCAGGCCGTATCACTACGAAGGCAGGCCCCGGCGGGACGAGCGATTTCCCGATCCTTACAACATGGGGGTCAACGCGGAGGCGTTCCTTTACGACGAAAAGTTCCCGCCCGAGCCGAAGACGCTCATGATGTTCTACAAACGGCTCCGGGAAATTGACGTGCCGGAAATGATGGCCAGCATCATCACGGAGACGCCGGACAAACCGTGGGATTATTACCGCGACATGACCCGCCAGCTTTGGGACGAGGCGCGGCACGCGATGATGGGCGAGGTGGGCTTTGCCGATCTGGGAATCGACTGGCCGCATCAGGTGATGGTGAATTTCACCTGGTCACTTGCGTTGAACACACAGCTCAAACCCCTTGAACGACACGCGGTGCTTTATTTCATCGAGCAAGGCCTCATGCCGCGCAACGGCAAGCGGTTCGAGTGGGAGGTCGGACTGGCCTCGAAGAATCCGCTGGCGGGATTGTTCCAGGATTACGACTGGGCGGACGAGGTGCTCCACGCGCGCATCGGCCGCGACTGGTATCTGAAGGAGTTTGATGACGCGCGACAGGCGGTCCAGTACGGCGACCAATGCTGGTCGCGCGTCTTGATGGATTGGGGCGCCTGGCGCAAGGAGGGCAAAACCCAGCACCGCAACTGGTGGCCGGAGGTTTATCGCGCGGCGTGCCAGCGCTGGCAAACGCAGCCGGACCCGGCGGTGCTCGCCTACTCGACCACTTACGAGTCGGTTCGCGCCGATCTCAAAGCCATTTCGGCCTCCGCCTGATTTCCGGCATGTCGCTCTCGTTTTCCCAACCCGCAACCACTGGCGGCTTTCTCCAGTTCGATGAACAATTCATTCAATGACAGTTACGTCCACGAGGATCCGTGGCGCATTTTCCGCATCATGGCCGAGTTTGTGGAGGGGTTTGAAACCCTCTCCAAGGTGGGGCCGGCGGTGACCGTGTTCGGCTCGGCAAGGACCAAACCCGCCGACCCCTATTACATCGCGTCGGTGGATTTGGCGAAGGCGCTTGTGATTCTTCCAGAGGCGTTCTGAAACCTGCTCGAAACCCGCGGGCGATTAGCGCCGGCTTCCCATCCGCTGTCTCCTTCGTGCCGTCGTAGGCCACCTGGCTATCGATCAGAAACAGCGGCGAATCGTTCACGCAGTTGCGGAAATCATCAGTGAGGGTCGTGACGGCCGCGCGATGGTCGCGCACCCAGCCCATGATGGACGTCTGTGCGCCCACGGTGTCGCCTGTCATTTTAAACACCTGCGCGATGCCGTAGGTGAGCAGGAGCACCAGCGCCAGGGAGATCATCACCTCGATCAGGGTGAAGCCGGCCGGGCGGCGGGCGGAGTTGAAATGGAACCGAACCTGCTTCATGGAGTCACCTGCGAATTGATGCGAATAAATCCGGTGTAGACGGCAATATCCTGCGCGGGGCCGCCATAACCCTTGGCGGGGTCGTCATCGACAAAACCTCGGCCCATGATGTAGGCCTGGGTTTTGTTGGGATCGAGATCATTGTCATCGCCGATGACGATCTGGCCATTGGTCAGCGCGTTTTTG
>CAZMLP010000717.1:0-3222 GCA_964566745.1 uncultured Verrucomicrobiota bacterium
GAGCCTCTTCCCGGGCGGTTTGTCCGGGGCGGAGCCGGCGCCCGCGCGGACTGAGATCGATCCGACCGGCCTGCACGACCGGACGGTTCGATTCTTAAAGGCAAACCAGCGCCAGCAGGCCGAAGCCGCGAAGGCGTGGCAGGTTTTTCATGATTTCACTTTTTCCGACCGGCGGGAGGAGAGCGGGATTCAGTTTCACCAGAATCCGGTGGATGATGCGGCCAAGGATTACAAGGCGGTTCATTACGATCATGGCACGGGGCTGGCGGTGGCGGATGTGGACCAGGACGGCCGGCTCGACCTGTTTTTTGTGAATCAACTCGGTGGCAACCAACTTTGGCGGAATGCCGGCGGCGGTCGTTTCGTGGACATCACTACCACCGCCGGGGTTGGGTTGGCGGATAAAATTTGCGTGGCCGCGTCCTTCGCGGACATCGACAACGACGGGTTGCCCGACCTTTTTGTCACAACGGTGAGGATGGGGAATCATTTGTTTAAAAATTTGGGTCACGGAAAATTCAGCGACATCACCGCTGAATCCGGTCTGGGGCATTCCAAAGAATCGGGCCCTGACCGCTCTTTCCATTCCTCGGGCGCCGTCTTCTTCGATTACGACAACGACGGCTTGCTGGATTTGTTCGTCGCGAACGTCGGGGTCTATACCACAAACGACAAGGGGCGCGGCGGATTCTATCTGGGCCGTCGCGATGCTTTCCAAGGGTGGCGATTCCCGTCCCGCTCCGAGCCGAGCATTCTGTATCGCAATTTGGGAGGGGGAAAATTCAAGGACGTCTCCACGGAAGCAGGCCTGGAGCATCGCGGCTGGAGCGGAGACGCCACGTTTTGCGATCTGAACGGGGACGGTTATCCCGATCTTTATGTGTTAAGCATGTCCGGCCAGGACAAGTATTATGAAAACGGCCCCGGTGGACGGTTTACGGACAAGACCGCCTCGTATTTTCCCAAGACGCCTTGGGGATCGATGGGGGTGAAATTCTTCGACTACAACTTGGACGGTCTCATGGACTTGTTCATCACCGACATGCACTCGGACATGACCGGGGCGCAAATTCGGGCCGGGGACCGGGACTACACCCCGCGGTTTGAAAAACAAAAGAGCGATGCCTGGTGCTCCCAGGAGTGGTCCGCGCAAGATTACCGCAATGCTTCCAACAGCATTTTTGGAAACGCGTTTTTCCAGAATCGCGGCAAAGGCGCGTTTGCCGAGGTGTCGGAAAAGGTCGGGGCGGAAACTTACTGGCCGTGGGGTGTCAGCGTGGGTGACCTGAACGCCGATGGTTACGAGGATGTGTTTGTGACCGCGGGAATGGGTTATCCGCTAAGATACGCCATCAACTCAGTGCTGTTGAACGAGAGTGGCCAACGGTTTGTGGACAGCGAGTATGTGCTGGGAGTCGAACCACGAAGCCAGATGCGAATCGAAGCGTTTAGCTTCACGCTGGATTGTGCCGGCGCGGATAAGAAGAATCCCCTTTGCCGCGACCAGACCGGCCTGTTGGACATTCTTGGCTCCACTAGTTCCCGCTCGTCCGCCATGCTGGACTTGGACGACGACGGGGATCTGGACATCGTCACCAACGAGTGGAATGACCGCCCGCAGGTGTTGATCAACGACCTTTCCGGGAAGAAACAAATCCACTATCTGAAAATCAAGCTGGTGGGCGTTGCCTCGAATCGCGACGGGCTCGGGGCCCTCGTCCAAGTTCATTGCGCTGCACGAACGTTCACCCGCTATCACGACGGAAAGTCGGGTTACCTTTCGCAAAGCTCCATACCGTTATACTTCGGGTTGGGGGACGCCAGCCGGGTGGACCGGGTGGAGGTGCGGTGGCCCTCGGGAAAACGCCAGACGATTACCGAGGGTATTCCGGTCAACGCTCTCATGACCATCACAGAAGCGCGGTGAATTATTCCCGCCCGGAACCGGAAGCCACTGGACGGTACCCCGCGTTGGCATATTCGGGCGCCTGCGGCACAAATCGCGAGTCAAAATCGGGCCGGGCCGGTTTAAGCGTGTTCTTGCTGGGGGACACCACTTTGCCAATGTCGTGGATAACCCCGTCAATCAAACAGCCGGTGACGGTCGCGCCCGCGTTCACCGCCAATTCATACCGGGCGAAGCCCTTCAAGCCCGCGTCCAGCCGGTTGTCAACGAGGATGCAATTTATGTAGGAGCTTTGGCCTCCCATGTCATCCACTCCATTGCGGTTCCCGGTGAAAGTGCAGTTCCGCACCTCCGCGCGGGAGCGCCAGAAAATTGTCAAAACCCCGTTGTTTGCGAAGGGCCGCTCTCCCGAGTTCTTGGCCACGGGATCCTCGCCGGTATTGGAAACGTTGCCGGTGAACAGGCAGTTGCGGATCACCGCCGCGCTGCCGGCCAGAAGATCCACAGCGGAGCCGGTGCCTTGCGCCCGGTTTCGGGAAAAGACGCAGTTTTCAATAACGACGGGAAGGCTGCCGGAATCCTGGTGCTGGACCGAGATGCCGGCGCCGCATGGGCTGGCAAAGTTGTCGACGATCTCCAAGTTTTGCAGGATCGGGGAGGAGCGCCCAAACACCTTCACCCCGCCACCATCCGAAAAGAAGAAGTAGTTTTTGGGGATCAAGACAGCCGGTTCCATTTGCCGCGTCTGCTCCCGGGTAATGAAGTTATTCGCCCCGGTGATGCGAAACCCCTTCAACACGGTATTGGAGGTGATGCCGTCGCCAAAATAGACGACGTGGTTCACCATGGCCGGATAGCCGTGGTCCGAAGGCAGGCCCAATTCGGGATTGGCGGCGGTCAGCGTCACGCTGCCAACCGCCTCCACGCGCACGCCATCGTGCGCTTGATTGAACCAGATCAGGGCTTGCCGCCTCGCGCTCGGGCGATATTCACCCGCGTGAACCTTCACGACCTTGTTGGTTGGGTTCCCGCCGGCGGCTTGGATCGCCGTTTGAATGTCATCTCCGGGGAAGACATGGTAGCCGTCGGCCGATAGCTTGACGGCCGCGCCGGCGTCCCCGGCGCGCAACATCAGACCCGCCAGAATGACGCCAGCAATACGTTTCATCTTCGCCCGCATTTCACCCGAGCCAGCCGTGTCTTCAAGCGAATTGTTGTCAAATTGGCGTTGGCCGGGGCGTCCAAGGCATTCGCAAGTTCAGAAATAACTTCTCTCCTGAAACTCTGGAAAATAACATTCTTCCGTCGCGAATGAA
>CAZMLP010000718.1:0-2344 GCA_964566745.1 uncultured Verrucomicrobiota bacterium
GTGGATCGCATTGCCAAGTGCGCGCTGGATGCCATCGACGAGTGCGACCTCACGCCGAAACAAGTGCGCGCCATTGGTGTGGGCGCGCCCGGCGCGGTCGATCCCGAGGAGGGGAAAGTCGTCTTCGCGCCGAACCTGGGCTGGGAAAACGTGCCCCTGCAAAAGGAGTTGGAGAAGCGGTTGGAGATGCCGGTTTTTCTCGAGAACGACTGCAACATTTGCACGCTGGGGGTTCACCACACGGAATTCGACGCCAAGCCGCGCCACTTGATCGGCATTTTTCTTGGCACCGGCATCGGCGCCGGACTGATTCTCGATGGCAAGCTTTTCTCCGGCCACAACCGCACCGCCGGGGAGGTGGGGCACATGGTGATCGAAGTTGGCGGGCCGAAGTGCGGCTGCGGCAACCGCGGTTGCTTCGAGGCCCTGGCGAGCCGGACCGCGATTTTCCGCCGGGTGCAAAGCGCCGTGAAGGAGGGTCAAAAAACCATACTCACGGAAATGCTGGGCAACAATCTCGAGGATCTCCGGAGTGGCGACATTCGCAAAGCCATCCGCCGGGGAGACAAAATGGTGGAACAGATTGTCGAGGAGGCCGCCGAGTACACCGGCATCGCCGTCGCCAATCTGATTAATATTGTCAACCCTGAGGTGGTCGTTCTCGGCGGCGGGGTGATCGACCAATTGGAGGACGAGATGATGGCGATTATCGTGGAGACCGCGCGCGACTACGCCATGACCGGCACCGCCAAGGGCATTGAGATCGTCGCCTCAAAGCTCGGGGATGACGCTGGCATCACCGGCGGCGCCGTGCTGGCCCGCATGCGGGCCAAATAATCGCGCGCCATGGATGCTGGCCGCGACTTGCCGGGTCAATCATTCCCGCCGCCCTCCGCTTCCCGCCGCCGGGCTGTCATCGATGTCGGCACCAACTCCGTCAAAGTGCTGGTGGCGGACATCACTTCACAAGGCATCGCTCCCGTTTGGGAACAGAGCGAGCAAACCCGGCTGGGACGCGGTCTTTATGACACCGGGCGCATGCAACCGGAATCCATTGCACACACGGCCCAGGCCGCGGCGGAGTTCACCACCAAGGCAAAAAAGCTGGGCGCCGGCCTCCCGCGAGTCATTGCCACGAGCGCCACGCGCGACGCCGTGAACCGGGCCGATCTGTTGTCTGCTTTGGCCGCCTCCGCCGGGGTTACCGTCGAAGTAATCAGCGGCGATCAGGAGGCGGAATGGGCCTTTCGTGGTGTGTTGAGCGATCCCGCGCGGGCAACCGGGCCGTTGCTTATCCTCGATGTCGGTGGTGGCAGCACCGAGTTCGTGCTCGGCGACGTAAGCGGCCTCCGGTTCCGTCAAAGTTTTCCCCTGGGCGTCGTGCGCCTCCACGAGCAAGCGCCGCCTGCCGACCCGCCCACTCACGCGGAACTCGCGGCCTGCCGCGCGAAGATTCAATCGCTGCTCGCGGACAAGGTCGCGAGCGTGCTCGGTCCCGCGCTGGCTGTGCTCCCCGGCGGACGGCCAAATTTGGTCGGCACCGGTGGTCCTGCCACGATTCTGGCGCGTGTTGCCGGAGTGATGATCGATTTTGATCGCGAGCGCATCGAGTCGATCCGGTTGGACCGCCCCGCGGTGGAGGAGATGATGGCTCGTTTCTGGAGGCTCCCACTGGCGGAACGCAAGCAAATCACCGGCTTGCCGGCGAACCGCGCGGATGTGATGTTGTTTGGCGTCGCGATCTACGCTGGAATTCTGGAACAATTTGGTTTCTCGGAAATGACCGTCAGCACACGCGGCCTGCGATTCGGCGCGTTGCTGGATTTCCCATGAACATCACCGAGGCCCGCTCCGAGGCCGCCGCCCTCATGCGCGCGAGAGAAACGGAACCGGAGCACGTTTTGCACGTGGCCAGCCTCGCGATGCAGCTTTTTGACGGCCTCGCGCCACTTCATCAACTCGGCCCGGAGGACCGTCTCCTCCTGGAGGCCGCCGGGTATCTGCACGACATTGGCTGGAGCGTCTCCGAACGGGATGGCGCGGGACATCACAAGGCCTCCGCGCGTCTGATTCGCGAGCACAACTGGAAAGCGCTCGATGCGTGCGAGGTCAATCTGGTCGCCCTTGTTGCGCGGTATCATCGCAAATCATTGCCCGAACCCGGGCACCTGGATTTCACGGCCTTGCCCGCGGAGGATCAACGCCGGGTGGAACTGCTCGCGGCCATGTTGCGAATTGCCGACGGCTTGGACCGCACCCACCGGCAATGGGTGCAGGAGGTTCACTGCCAAATTGGCGCGCACCAACTTGAGCTGCGGCTCGTGGCGTGCGCGCCGGTTGGCGC
>CAZMLP010000719.1:0-3961 GCA_964566745.1 uncultured Verrucomicrobiota bacterium
TTCTCCGCCCGGGCCAGACTTTTCCTCGCGAATGACGGTATTCTTGGACCAGCCAACGCCGGCGCGCGTTACCGCAGTCTGGCGGAAACGCTTGAGGCAGCTATCGACGGCGAGGCGGCGCGCTGGGGCTGGTACCGGCAAACCATCCACCAGTATCGCACCGGCCCCTATGAAATTTATGACCGGGACGACTTCTGGAAACCCGAAGTCACCCGTTTATTGAACGAATATTTTCCCCGGCGAACGGCTGTCGTCGTCCAGCAACTCAAGGTGGCCGGGTTGTGGGTGGAATAGGCGCCAATACCAGAACAACCACGAACCTTTCCGGCCCAAAACTTGCGCTTGGAAGGGCGCGGGAAAGGCGGCTACGGTTTCGCTGTGCCCGTTGATCTGGTCATCATCATCCCTGTTTTTGACGAGGCGGAGAATGTCCTGCCGTTGGCGGAGGAAGTCGCCGCCGGATTGAAAAACACCGGCGCGAACTACGAGTTGGTGTTTGTGGATGACGCGAGCCGCGACGAGACCTGGCAACGGATCGCCGAGGCGGCGCGGCGTGATTCGCGGGTGCGCGGCCTGCGGCACCGGGCGAATCGCGGCCAGAGCGCGGCGGTGTGGACCGGAATCCAGGCCACGTCCGCTCCTTTGATTGGAACGCTGGACGGCGACCGCCAAAATGACCCGGCCGATTTGCCCAAACTTTTGGCGGAACTGCCCGTGGCGGACTTTGCCTGCGGCGTGCGCGTGAACCGGCAGGATTCCTGGGTGCGGCGCGTTTCCTCCAACATCGCGCGGAGGGCGCGGCGGTCGGTGCTCGGCGCGGATTTTCGGGACACCGGCTGCGCCTTGCGCGTGTTCAAGCGCCCGGCGCTGGAGGGTCTTTTTCCATTCAATGGGTTTCACCGGTTTCTGCCGCTCCTGGTGCATGGCGGAGGTTTCACGGTCAAGGAGGTGCCGGTCAATCACCGGCCTCGTGTCGCGGGAGTGTCCAAGTATGGCGTGTGGAACCGGATGGGCCGGGGCATTGCGGATCTGTTCGCGCTGGCCTGGTATCAACGGAGACGTTTGCGCCCGGTCGCTTATGACGAACTGCCGCGCGAAACCGCGGGCGCCGCGAAAAAATAAAACGCCGTCCGGCGGCAAGGCGCGGACGGCGTCAAACAGGGAAATTCCGGTTACTTCAACTCGGCCTGGTGGAACTCGTACCAGTCGTCGAGGTTGTTCAAGTTGATCGCGTCCGGGCACACGCAACCGTCATCCGGCAGGCCGGAGGCGCCGAGGATGCCCTTGCGGGTGTCATCCGTGTGAATATAGCCGGCGATGGCGACATTCAGCTTGTGGATGCTGGCCTTGTCGAGCTTCACGCCCGGCTGGGTCTTGATCCACGCCTCGAATTGCGGATAGGTGGGCTTGTTGCTGGCGATGAAGCTCTTCACCGCGTCGGCATTCAATCCGAGGCCGTTGATGACCATCATGTCATAGCCTTTGCCGATGCCCGGATAACCGTCGGCGAGCTTGCCAACGGCTTCGAGGGAGGCCTTCAGCCAGAGGCGGGGAAGATGGAGAACACCCAGCGGGCCGGCCACGCCGGAGCTGATCAAAGGAACGATTTTGCTCATAGATTGTTGTGTGTAGTGTTAAGACTGGGCGGGGAGATTACGGAGATTTTCCGGGGCCGGTCAACGCGAATTTGCCCGATTTGACGGTTGTTTCTTTTGATGAAATTATTTCGACGACACCTCATTTCATGACTCATGAGCGCGGGGATCGAACAAATCCAAGAAAAGCTGCATCGCCGCCCAAACGTTTGCTTCAAGACGGGTCCAACTTTTTTGGAGGTGGAACCGGCCACTTCAAACGGTTTCCGGGTGTGGATTCAGGAGCGCGTGGGCGGTTGGACGGTCGGCTTCGAGGGATGGCACGACGAATTTGCCAATCCCGAGGTGGCCTCCCGTTGCTTTTTCTTTGGTTTTTCCCCGGCTTGCCGCCTGCGCGTGTTCCGTCGCGGAAGCTTTGACTATAAATGGCAGGTCCTTCATCGCTCGGAAGGCAATTGGCTGGTTGAAAGTGAAACGAGCTCGTTGGTTTTTCCGTTTTGGCGGCGTCCCAAGACCAGGGAGCTTGCCAACAACCTTTCCGGCTTGATGTCGTGAGCGCGAGAGTTCGCAGGGTAATCACCACAGGACTCCCTTGCAATTTTGGAGCGGCCTCCCCAACCATTCGGCATGTCGAACGCAGAAAATACGAGCGCGCCCGTTCCCGGAGCCCCGTCGGATTTCATTCGCGATGTGGTCGCGGAGGATTTGCGCGCCGGCCGGCGCCAAAAGATCGTCACCCGCTTTCCGCCGGAGCCCAATGGCTACCTCCATATCGGCCACGCCAAAAGCATCTGCCTGAACTTCGGCATCGCGCACGAGTTCGGCGGCGCCTGCAACCTCCGCATGGACGACACGAATCCGGCGAAAGAGGACGTCGAGTACGTCGAGTCCATCAAGGCGGACGTGCAATGGCTCATCGGCGGCTGGGCGGACCGCTCGTTGATGTTCAAGGCCAAGGGCGACGCCAGTGGCGCCGGTGTCCCGGCTTCCGAGGCGGGTGATCGTCCACTCGAGCCTTTCTACGCCTCGGATTACTTCGACCAGATTTACGAGTTCGCCCTGGAGCTAATCCGCAAGGGCAAGGCATACGTGTGCGACCTTTCCCCGGCGGACACGGAAAAATACCGCGGCTCGCCGGATCGTCCCGGCCAGGACAGTCCTTGGCGGAACCGTTCCGTGGACGAGAATCTCGATCTTTTCCAGCGGATGCGCGCGGGCGAGTTTCCCGATGGCGCGCGGACCTTGCGCGCGAAGATCGACATGGCCTCGCCAAACATCTGGCTGCGCGACCCGGTGCTTTATCGCATCCGCCACACGGAGCATCACCATACCGGGACGAAATGGTGTATCTATCCGATGTATGATTTCGCCCACTGCCTGAGCGATTACATCGAGGGCGTGACCCATTCCATTTGCACGCTGGAATTCGAGGTCCACCGGCCCCTCTACGACTGGATTCTCCAGGAGTTGCAATTGCCGCGCGCCCTGCCCCGTCAATACGAGTTCGCCCGGCTTAACTTGAGTTACACGGTGATGAGCAAACGGAAGCTCCTGCAACTGGTGCAGGAAAAGCTCGTGACCGGCTGGGATGATCCCCGCATGCCGACAATTTCCGGGCTGCGGCGCCGGGGGGTGCCCGCGAGCGCGTTGCGGTCCTTTGCCTATCACATTGGCGTGACCAAGTACAACGGCCTGACGGACGTGGCGGTGTTGGAGCACGCCATCCGCGAGGGTTTGAATAAAGCCGCGCTCCGCCGGCTCGCGGTGTTGCGCCCGCTCAAGGTCGTCATCACGAACGTTCCCGAGGTGCTGGTGGAGGAACTCCCGGCCACAAACAATCCCGAGGATCCGGCGGCGGGCACGCGCTCCATTCCATTCAGCCGCGAGATTTTCATCGATCAGGATGATTTCATGGAGACGCCGCCGCCCAAATATTTCCGGCTGCGGCCCGGCGGCGAGGTGCGTTTGAAATACGCTTACATCATCAAGTGCGACGAGGTGGTGAAGGACGTGAGCGGCAACGTCATCGAGCTGCATTGCACGGCCGATTTGGACAGCAAGAGCGGCGGCGCCACCGCCAGCCGCAAAGTGAAGGGCACGATCCACTGGGTGAGCGCGCCGCATTCCATCAAGGCGGAGGTCCGCCTTTACGACCGCTTGTTCACAGCCGAGGTGCCGGACGCGGAGGGCGACTTCAAGCAACTGCTCAATCCGCACTCGCTGGAGGTGGTTCACGCCCGGCTGGAGCCGTCGCTCAAGGACGCAAAGCCGGAGTTGCGCTACCAGTTCGAGCGCCTCGCCTATTTCTGCCTCGACAAGGAGAGCTCGCCGGACAAACCGGTCTTCAACCGCACCATCACCCTCAA
>CAZMLP010000720.1:0-2652 GCA_964566745.1 uncultured Verrucomicrobiota bacterium
CCCGGTGACCTCCACCATCATGGGCTGCGGAGCGTTTCCAGAGACGCATCCGCTTTCACTCCGCTGGCTGGGCATGCACGGCAGCGCCTTTGCGAACTGGGCCGTGAGCGGCGAGTTTAAGAAGGAGCGCAAGGGTGACCAGGACGTGGTCACGAAAATCGCGCCCGGCGCGGACTTGCTCCTCGCCTTCGGCGTGCGCTTTGACGACCGCGTGACGGGCAAGGTGGAGAAGTTTTGCGAGACCGGCACCATTGTTCACATCGACATTGACCCCTCGGAGCACAACAAAAACCGCCGGGTGCAATTGCCGATTGTCAGCGACATCAAGTACGCCTTGAGCCGCCTCAACGCGTTGATTGGCCGTCGCTCGATCAAGAAGGATTTCAGCGCGTGGCACAAGCAGATCGCCGTGTGGAAGGAGAAGGCGCCGTTCCGGTACCAGGTGACCGAGGAAGTGATGCGCTCGCAGCACATGCACGATCATCTGGCGGGCAAGGAGAATGAAGTCATTCTCCCGCAACACGCCATTCACACCTTGTACGAGTTGACCAAGGGTGACGCGATCATCACGACCGGCGTGGGCCAGCACCAGATGTGGGCCGGGCAATATTATCCGTGCAAATTTCCGCGCCAGCTTTTGACCAGCGCCGGTTTGGGCGCGATGGGCTATGGCTATCCGGCCGCGCTCGGCGCGAAGGTCGCTTGCCCGGACAAACAGGTGATTGACATCGATGGCGACGGCTCGTTCCTCATGAACGTGCAGGAACTGGCGACAGCGCACATCGAGAAGATTGCCGCCAAGGCCGTCATTTTGAACAACCAGCACCTCGGCATGGTGGTGCAGTGGGAAGACCGCTTCTATCAAGGTAACCGCGGTCACACTTACTTGGGCGACCCGGAGAACATGAAGCAAATTTATCCGGATTACGTTGCCATTGCGAAGGCGTTCAACGTCCCCTGCGAGCGCGTGATGTTCAAGAAGGACCTGCGCGCGGCGATGCAGCGAATGCTCGACTCGGATCAGCCGTATTTGCTGGACGTGATCGTGCCCTACACTGAACATGTGCTGCCGTTCATCCCGGCGGGTCGCACGGTGGCGGATATGATCTACCGCGAATAACTGGAACGAGTCCAAACTTTGCAAAAGCGCCAGCGGCTTCGGTTGTTGGCGCTTTTCCGTTTGCCGGGCTGTTAGAAAAGGTAATGCCGTCGCGGTGACCGGTGGAATCATGATTGAAACTCATCGGTTTGCGGAAAGTCTTGTATGGGGCGCGTCCCGGTTTTTATTGCGGTCAACCGGCTGCCTGACTAGCGTTTCGCCCGGCGCGACCACGCGGCCCATTGGTTAAAACTAACGTATGAGCAATACCCCGCTTTCCGCTTCTGAACTCGGTGAGTTGATCGTCGGACTTAACAAATTGGCCCGCAACCTTTGGTGGACCTGGAGCCAGGAGGCCCAGGAAATTTTGCAGGAAATGACCCCGCGCGGCTGGCAGAACCTCTATCACAACGCTGTGGCGGTGCTGCACGAGGTCTCGGACTACGAGTTGCGAGTGCGTTTGCAGGACGCGCAGTTCGCCCAGCGGGTGCGCGCGGTGCTCAACAAGTTTGAGACCTATCTGAACCAAAAGGACACTTGGGCGGCCGCCAACGCCCCGGCGCTGGCCAAGAACCCGGTGGCCTATTTCAGCGCGGAGTTTGGCTTTCACGAGACGCTGCCAATTTCCGCCGGCGGCTTGGGGGTGCTGGCGGGGGATCACGCGAAGTCCGCCAGCGACCTTGGTCTGGGCTTTGTCGGCATCAGCCTTTTCTATCGCGAGGGCTACTTCCAGCAGGCGATCAACCAGGACAACTGGCAAACGGAATACTACACCCTGCTGAACCCCAAGAATTTGCCGCTGGAGCCGGTGCTCAACGCGAAGGGCCAGCCACTCGTTTGCTCGGTCCGCATCGCAATGACCGAGGTCTATTTCCAGGCGTGGCGGGTGAACGTGGGCCGCTGCCCCGTTTACTTGCTCGACACCGACCGCCCGGAGAACGAGCCCCACTATCGCGATCTGACCTTGCGCGTTTATGGCGGCGACAGCACCACGCGCATCATGCAGGAGATGGTGCTGGGGGTGGGCGGTGTGCGGTTGCTGCGCGCCCTCGGGGTGCAACCCTCGGTGTTCCACATGAACGAGGGTCACGCCGCGTTCCTAACGCTGGAATTGATTCGCGAGAAGCTCGCGGCAGGCAAAACCTACGCGGACGCGCTGGCGGAGACCAAACAGGAGTGCATTTTCACGACTCACACGCCGGTCGAGGCAGGGCATGACCGTTTCAGTGTGGACTTGATGAACTACGCGGCGAACTCCTTCCAAACCCAGCTCCGGCTCACGCTGGACCAGGTGATGGCGCTGGGGCGGGTTCATCCCGAGGACGCCAACGAGCCGTTCTGCATGACCGTTCTGGCGCTCAAGTGCTCCCGCGCGGCCAACGCCGTGAGCGAGTTGCACGGGCAAGTCAGCCGGGAGATGTGGCACAGCCTCTATCCCCAGGGAAAGATCGCGGATGTTCCCATCGGGCACATCACCAACGGCATTCACCTGCAAGGCTGGATGAAGGGGCCGGTGCGGCGCTTCTGGCGCGCGCGGCTGGCGGCTCCGGGCG
>CAZMLP010000721.1:0-2197 GCA_964566745.1 uncultured Verrucomicrobiota bacterium
GTCTTCGAGCGGGATGTCGAATACTCGAACCCGGATGGCCAGCACCTCCAGGTGAATCTCGCCCGCCCCAAAGAGGCCACCGGCTCGCTGCCCGCGATTCTGTGCATTCATGGCGGCGGTTTCCGGGCGGGCAGCCGGGAAGGCTATAACTCTCTGTGCGTCAAACTGGCGCAACGAGGTTATGTTGCGGCAACGGTTTCCTACCGGCTGGCCCCCAAATACCAATTTCCAGCGGCGGTTTATGACGTTAAGGCCGCCGTCCGCTGGTTGCGGGCCAATGCCGCCAAGTACCATATTGATCCCGACCGCATCGGTGTCACCGGCGGCTCGGCGGGCGGGCACTTGGCGCAGTTCCTCGGGGTGACAGCGGGCGTAAAAGCATTCGAGGGAGACGGCGGCAATCCCGGGCAATCCAGCGCCGTCGCCTGCGTGGTGAACTTCTATGGCCCAAGTGATTTCACGAAGTCTTACGGAAAAAGCGTGGATGCGGCCGAGGTCTTGCCGCTCTTCTTGGGTGGCAATGTCGAGCAACAACTCCACCGCCACGTCGAGAGCAGCCCGCTTAATTGGGTCACTCCCGCCGCCGCCCCGACGCTGCTGGTGCACGGCACGGAGGATAAATATGTCGCCTACGAGCAGGCCGTCTGGATGCGCGACCGTCTGAAGGCTTGCGACGTGCCGGTCGAACTGCTCACCCTTGAGGGGGCCGGGCACGGCTTCAAAGGCGCCGACGCCGAAAAAGCCGACCAGGCGCTCTTTGAGTTTTTCGACCGTCAATTGAAACGGAAATGAGCCGACAAGAACGGAAGGAAACGAACTGAAACGCGAACGATCCGCGCCATTGCGGCCACCACTATTGTTCCCATCGAATAGTCTCCGCGCCCTCCAGTCCTTGCGTTTTTCTGCCCCCTGCCATGCCTAACTCCCTGCTATCGCCTGCCATCCCGTTTCATTTCTGGTCGGTGGTGTTCTTTGTTTTCGGGACGATGGTGGGGAGCTTCCTGAACGTGTGCATCTACCGGATGCCCCGCGACATGAGCGTGGTGACGCCCCGGTCCCATTGCCCGAACTGCGGCTACATGATCCCGAGTTGGCTGAACATCCCGATCTTCACCTGGCTGTTTCTACGCGGCAAATGCGCGAAATGCGCGATGCCCATTTCTCCCCGGTATTTGTTGGTGGAATTGCTCACCGGGGCGGTGTTTCTCGCGTGCTGGCTCTCGTTTGGCCCTTACTCCCCGCCGGTGGCCATCGCCTATTGCGTGCTGCTGGCGGGATTCATCGTCGCCACGTTCATCGACTTCGAGCATTTCATTATTCCAGACGAGATCACGTTTGGCGGCATCGGCGCGGGATTTCTCGCATCCTTTCTGGCCCCGGCTTTGCATGGCACGGAATCGACCGCCGCCGCCCTCAAGGCCAGCGCGATTGGCATCGCGGTCGGGGGCGGGCTGATCTACGCCATTGTGCGCGGCGGCAAGCTGATGTTCGGGAAGCAACGGGTGAATCTCCCGCCCGGCTCGCGGGTGATCTTCACCGAGGCGGCCTTGGTGCTCCCCACCGAGCAAGTGCTGTTCGAGGAGATTTTTTACCGGCAATCCGACACCATCGTGATTGAGGGCACACAAATCGAATTGCCAGACCGGTGTTACTGGAACGCGGACGTGCGCCTAAGTCCGAAAAAATTGCGCATCGGCGCGGAGACCTTGAATCCCGAGGACGTCCCGCACATGGAGGTGGTGGCAAGCCAGCTGACCTTGCCGCAAGAGGCGATGGGCTTGGGGGATGTCAAATTCATGGCGGCCATCGGCGCGTTCCTTGGGTGGCAAGCGGTGGCATTCTCGCTCATGTTCAGCGCGATCATCGGCTCGGCGGTGGGCTTGACCTCGATTGCCCTGGGCAAACGCGAGTGGTCCAGCCGGCTGCCCTATGGACCCTACATCGCACTGGCCGCCACCGGCTGGGTGTTTCTGCCCATTTCGTTAAAACTTGCCTGGCTCGACAACATGGGGCGATTCGTCGCGATTTTCACCGGCCGTTATTGACTGGTTTTCCGGCTTTGTTCTCGTCGGCATGAAAATCCTCCGGCTTTCCCTCGCGCAAGCCAACGATGTCCTGGCACGCTTGCGAAAGGACGATCAACAGGCGCGGAGGTGTTGGTCCCCGGCTGACCCGTCACGCCACCGTGGCACCAGTA
>CAZMLP010000722.1:0-2404 GCA_964566745.1 uncultured Verrucomicrobiota bacterium
TCAATATCCGCAATTTATCACGCAACTCGTCAGGACTGAATGGCTTCTGGATGAACCCGGCGGGAACCTGGCCGGTGAACCGGGCGCTCACCTCTTGTTCGCCGAATCCGCTCATCAACAACACCTTCACCCCCGGCTTCATTTGCCGCAACTGCGCCAGCACTTGGGTGCCGTCCATCTCTGGCATGGTGTAATCCAGCAACACTAGCGTGATTTCACCCGCATGCCGTGCAAACTTTTCGATCCCTTGGCGGCCGTCTTTTGCCAAAATGACCTGAAAGCCGCATGTTTTTAGCATTCGCCCTGCCACTTCACGGATATGCTCCTCATCATCCACCACCAGCACCGTGCCCTGCCCCCGCCAATCCGCCGGACCGGCCGGCCGGGTTGGCGAGGTCTCGGCATTCCCGGCCGCGGGTGGCAGGATCAACCGGAAAGTTGTGCCCCGGCCCGGCTCGCTGTTGACCCGGAGCGCTCCGCCATGCCCGCGCACAATCCCAAGAACCGCCGCCAGGCCCAATCCCCGGCCGGCGACCTTCGTGGTAAAGAACGGATCAAAAATTCGGGCAATGGTCTCAGGAGTCATCCCGCACCCGGTATCGCACACCTCGAAGAAAACGTACGTCTGCTCCGGCAAATCCCCGCCCGGAACGGCTCCCGCCAGCCATTCTTTGCTCACCCAAGTCGTGCCTGTGCGGACGTGGATCGTCCCGGATTGGTCGCCAATGGCCTCCGCGGCATTAATGACCAAGTTCATGATAATTTGCCGGAGTTGCACCGCGTCCGCCTCCACAGCCGGCAAATTCGCGGCCAGCTCGAATTTGATTGAAATCTTCTTGTTAATGGACACCTGCAGCAAATGGGCCGTTTCGCCCACCATATCGTTCAGGCTCAACGGCCGGACGACAAATCGTCCTTTGCCGGCATAAGCCAACATCTGACGGCACAGATCCGCCGCCCGTCGGGAGGCCTCCTCGATTCGTCCCAGGCATTGTTCGGGGGGCGACCCGGCAGGCAAATCCATTCGTGCAAGGCCGGCGTTGCCCATGATTGCTGTCAGCAAATTGTTGAAATCATGCGCCACCCCGCCCGCCAGCACTCCCAGGCTCTCCAGCTTCTGCGATTCCTGCAATTTTCGCTCCATTGCCTGGCGCTCCAGCTCGGCCGCCCTTTGCTCGCTGACATCCGCCAACACTTTCACCGTGCCAATCACCCGGCCTTGCCCGTCCCGTAACGGGGCGCTGGATGCCATCAGCCAATATTGCTTGCCGTCCTTTCGTAGCGCCCGCAATTCATGTCGGAGAGACCGACCGTCTCGCTCGTCAACGGAGGGCTGGGGTTCGCCGGAGAGGAGAACCTGCCGCATCGACTGACCAACAATCTCAGCCGCCGGAGAACCGAGAATGGTGACCGCGCTGGGGTTGGCATAACGAATAACGTCCTCCGAATCCGTCAGCAAAACCCCTTCACCCAGACTTTCCAGCACGTTCCGGAACCGCTCCTCGCCCGCCTGCAAGGCCTGCTCGACTTCCTTGCGGTCCGTGATCTCGCGAATCAAAGTGATTGTTCCGGCAATGTCTCCCGCCGCGTTCCGATGCGGGCCGGTCGTGGTGTCAAGCCAGGCTGGCTTGGCGCGACCGGGGATTTGCACTGGCACTCCGGTATTGCGAGCCACCTTTCCCGCCCGTGCCTGGGCCAATTGATCCTCCAAGCCGTGCCCGCTCAAATAAGGCGCCACGTCACCCACGCCCCGGCCCTTCACTTCAGCGGTATCTCGGCCCGTGAGTTCCTCCAAATAACGGTTCCACACAACACAGCGGCTCTGCGGGTCGCACACGAGAATTCCTTCCTC
The DNA here is from genome assembly GCA_964566745.1 of uncultured Verrucomicrobiota bacterium. GTDB lineage: Bacteria > Verrucomicrobiota > Verrucomicrobiia > Limisphaerales > CAZMLP01 > CAZMLP01. The sequence continues at coordinate 1,853 of CAZMLP010000722.1, forward strand.
CGCGTTGTCGATTATTTGCGCGGTGAACTGGTGGGCCTCTTGCAGCTGCAACGCCGCTTTCCGCTCCTGCTCGCGTGATTGAATTTGGGAGAACACCACCCTGAACAATGCCAGGCTGATTCCGATGCCACCCGCCAAGAACAGGAAGGGCAACGCGGTCCGCTGGTTTACTCCCCCTCCGGACTGGCTCGCAAACGCCAGAGTCCAAGGGGAGCCCAAGACCCCGACTTTCAACTCCGTTCGCAATTCCCCATCGCGCCAGGCCGCCTCGCTCCAGCGAGGGCTGGCGTAAACCAGCCGGTCCGGCGATTGCCGGGTTCCATCGTAAATCGCCATGTCCAGAAAGCCCTCCTCCCCTTTCGGCGTGACGTCGCTGAACAATTCGGCGGGCGAGAAGGAGGCGAACACGAACCCGGTCAACGCCTCCCGGCGCAGGCTGACGTGGTCCAGCTTGCTGCCGGGACGGTAGATGGGAAAATACATCAGGAAGCCGCGCGGCGTGACTTTGGGATCCCCCGTCAAGAGGCTTAGAACTTCCGTCAGCGCCGGTTC